>CAUVFG010000012.1:0-19104 GCA_963551125.1 uncultured Selenomonas sp.
GCCGTCCTCAAGAAGGCAATCGACAGCATCTATCAGGCATCCATCACCTGATGCCGGCCTGACAGAGCCGTCCTTTCCCCTATATTCTCACGAACAATCCCCCGTCGCAGAGCTGCGGCGGGGGATTTGTTGTATGTTTTTTACCAGATACAACTGACAAAATGTCTTTTTTCTTGCGTGTTAGATATGGCTGATCTAAAAATTGCCAACAAGGAGTTTCTATACGATAGAAGGAGACAATCCGGACGCATAGCAAAGACTATGCTCTCAATGCAGCACTTTCGCCCGCCCCTGCATCATCATTGCGAGCTGCATTTCGAGTTCCTTGCACGCCGCCGTATAGTGCGCGATCTGATGTTTTATTTCGTTCTTTCGCTCATCCATCGCACACCGATTTTCGAGCAGGGCACGGTGTTTGAAGGGGAACTCCTGCTCCAGCCGTTCGAGCGCAGTGAGGCATTTTCGGATGCGCTCCTCGGTTCGCGTCAGTGCTGCGCGCATCTCTTCGAGGATAGAAGTGCTGACATCTTGCTTCTCCCCTGTGGCGGCGGTGTTGACATCCGCATATTTTGACTCCGCAATGGCAGCGAGAATCTCGAGCCGCGCAAGATCACCGAGGGCGTAGGCATCCATCGCCCGCTGCCACAGTTTTTTCATCTCTGCGGTCTGCTCGGGATGTAGGTCGGGATGCAGCTTTTTCGCGAGCTGCCGATAGAGTTGCTTGAACCGCTTCGTATCCTCATCAGTCATCTCCTTGGCCCCGAGGATTTGTGCGGCACGCGCCCGCTCGACTTCCATCTGCCGCAGCTTTTCTTCGTATTCATGAAACTCCTTTGCAATCTGCGCGTCAATCTCCGCCGCATTTGGCTGCGCCCCGCGATTCATATATGCCCTTGCAAGTGCGATCCTGCGGCGCAGTTCCGAACTCCGAACAAAGGCAGCATAACATTGCTGCTCGAGCACACCGAACGCCTCGATGTATTTTGCCTCCCAACGGGGCTTTTGCTGCAAAAGTTGATCGTCATAGACGCATAGGAGCATACTCAGCCGTTCGAGTGCCGCCCGCTGCGCCTCCTTCAGACGTGCATACTCCTCATGAACTACAGTTTCCATCGCCTACTCCCGCAAAAACAAGTCAAGCTCCATCACGAGATCATCCGCATCGATCTGCGTGATCTTCACATAGAGCAGTTTTCCCGCATCCATGAGCCGTGCAGGGATGTGGTTCATACGGCGTGGCATATAGCCGAGCTTTTTTTGTGCCGCATCGACAACCTTAATTGCATAGGTATCGTGTTCATTCTCCGGCTCGCGCAGGAGATTCAGCATGTCTCCCACCCGCATATCTTTAACGAGATCGCCCCACCCCTCCACATAGTATGCTCCCGCAATGGGGAAATGCGTGAGATAGATCTCCTGTGCGAACGGTGCGGGCGGCAGAGTGTCACCGCCCCATGCACCGACCAGCCCACTCGGCATTCCCTTCGTCAGCTGCATGCATCTTCACTCCTACGCGCCTATTCCCCCACAAGCCCCATAAACTTCTCAATAACGCTGCGCTTCTTCGCAGCTCGCCCGCCGCCGAAGCGGCGCACGGGCGGGAGGATCGCTTCAACAAAACACTTGTTTGCAGCATGATACTTCTCTACGAGCATAAGAATGTATTCTCAAAAATCAAACTCCTCCGCCATCCCCGCGACATCAATCGTGAACTGCTCGCGCCGCTCCGGCACGTGTCCACTCTCGTCCGCGATGACGAGGCAGTAGCGGGCAGTGCGGTCATAGCTCTGTGCCCGCAGATGGAGCGTCTTGCGGAACACACGCTGTGCCGCGTCACGCTGGCTGCGGTCAGCGATGATATGCACCGTATCGCTCACGGGTGTACCCGCCGCATCCACAAAATACACGGAGTAGGTAGTGGGCAGACAGTTTCCTTCTGCCGCCTCCTCTTGGTAAAAGTCGAGCGGCACGCTCATCTGCGTCACGCGTCGGCTCACCGACACGAGACGGAGCGTCACAGTCCGCGCATCAATGCGCTCGCTCGCCTCACGATATGCCTTTGTCGAGGAACGCAGATGCTGATAGGAAAGAACCGGCACCGCCATCTCCTGCAAACTGATGCCGCCGTGCACATAGTTCAGGCCGCTCCCCGACACACGGATACGGATATTCTCGCGCGGCGCGAACGCCGCAAGCCGTCCGCCTCCCGCAGGGAAACGCACAGGCAGGAGATAGGGCGGCGCAGCCCCCTCCCGCAGGAGCGCATAGCGTCGTCCGACCTCCACCGCACGTGCGGCGAAATCCGTCCGATCCACCTTGTCACTCTCCGCGAGCGGGCTGTAAGTATAGAGAAAGCCGTGGTCGGCAGTAATGTGGATGCGTGTCCCGCCAAAATCATTCACGATGATACGCACCAGATTCAAAATCTCTGCAACCGCCTCCGTGCACGCAGGGAACACCATCGCATCCGACGTATGGCTCGCCTCGTCAATGCGATCATGATAGAGATAGACCACCTCCATCCCCTTCACAAGCGCGGCACGCTCCGCACGCTTCATCCCGATGAGCGTCGTATATTTCAGCGCGCAGCTCTTTGGCTCGGCAGCGCGCAGAACCTTCTCCCGATCCCCCGCCTCCGTCGGCTGCCCATCCGCACGCACCGCGACACCGCCGCCCCGTTTCTCCTCCACCGTGAGCGACGTATGCGGCAGCAGAGCCGCCATACCGAACTTCGTGATCGTCGGGAACATCGCCGCACGCGCTGCGAGTACCGCCTCCCCCTGCATCGTGCGCCGAAGCTCCGCAGCAAGCTCCGCCGCCACCTCATAGCGCAGCGCATCCGACACAATAACAAAGACGCGTCCCCTGCGCTCCCGCACACAGTCCGCATAGAACGCCGTCTGCTGCGGCACCCCCGCAATCCTGCCGTGCTCCGCCAGATCCTCCGCAACCGCGTTCGTCCAGTTCTCACCGAGCTGCGCGAGGAAAAAATGCACATACAGCCCCTCTGCGCACTGTGCGAGCGTCTTAAAAAGATCATCAAGCGCAGGATGCGCCGCCGTCAGCGATGCCCCGAAATGAAGATGAAACGCACGGTAATACGCATCCATGCGATAGTATTCCCGCACATAGGCATTCCAAATCATATGTGCCTCTGCGCTGTGAAATCCCTCCGCGTGCTCCTCATAAAATTTCTGCATCTGCGCGAACTGATAGAGCCCCTCGTAGTAATGCGCGAACGCATCATAGAATGCCGCGCTGCGCCGTCGCTCCACAGCCGCAAGCATCCCCGCCGCATCCGGTGTGCTGCAGCACGCCGTCTGCAGCAGCGCAGACAGAACACAGACATGGAGGCAGGGAAAGCACTCCGTATCGAGGAGATCCGCCGTGGACACACGGGAAAAACGCGCAGGGAGATCCAACGCCGCCTCTACCTGCTCTGCCGTCATGCGCAGCCCCTCGGCATCCGCACGCAGCCACGCACTGACGAGATCATAGCAAAAAGCCACATGTCCCTCCGAAACATACGCCTCCAAACCGACGAGCGCGGACGCGGGCAGTGTACGCGATGCCGCCGAGAGGAGGATATGCGCCGCGAGCTGTGCAGGATCGTGCGCCCCCCGATAGCCCGTCCGCTGCTGCGCGAGCTGCCAAAACGCCTCCGCTGCATCATAGCGCACGAGCACGGCAGAGAGATCATCCGCCCCTCCCGCAATCATCGCACGCAAAATCGCCGACGGCTGCGCCTCAGACAACCCCGCAATCGCCGCGAGTACACCGAGGTGCAGATCCGCCGCGCGTGTTACACGCAGCCCGAGACGCAGGAATGCGCCGCGCCGCTCCTTCGCACGAAAGAATGCCGCATAGCGTTTCATCACAGGACGCAGCGCGGGGAGATCGGGCAGAGCGAGTTCATTCATCCGCATCGAGACCAGATCCGAGCGGAACTCCTCACCCGCAAGGCGCAGATTCAGCAGCCAGTCATCCTCCTCGTCCGCGAACGCAAACGGCTGATAGACCAGATAGTTGTGCTCTGTATCATCCGCACAGAGCAACTTTTTCAGCGCGAAGCCGTTCGTCTCCGTACGGCGTACGAGCGTCGCATTCGGCAGGTGGAAATCGTCCAGCTCATCCGCAAACGCCCCCTCCTCATCCAGCCAGAAAATAATGCGTCGCCTGTGGTAGTCGGTCAGCAGCGCATCGAACCGCTGCGTCAGCTCTGCGGCAATCGTATCAATATCCATAGATAACGTTCCTTATCGTAAAATCACCGCCTACCGACCAAAGCACCCCTTCCACCGCTTGCTGACCTGTCCAAGAAGCAAGTCCGTAGGACGAAGCTGATTGGGAAACAGGTCAGTAGGTGACAAACGTAGTGAGCCGATAGGGGCACTCCCCTATTTCAGCTTCGCGAGCACATCCTGCAGCAGAGCATAGTTGTACCGCACGCCATCGTCGAGGTCGAGGGCGATCATCTGATCGGCAAGGTGGTGTACGCGTTCCTCATAGGTGTGCAGCTCCTCCCCCTGTGCGCGGAGTGCCGTGCGCCGCTTCGTGAGCCGGACGCGCTCTGCCCCCTGCGCCTCCGTGAGCAGTCGCTCTACATCGGCGAGCGCCGCCTGATAGCGCGACTGCTGCGGGTGAATGTAGTCCGTCCGCATCCGTGCGAGTGTGTCAGGCGCGTAACGATGCAGATAGACGAGTGCCTTGAACCCGTTTTTCTCGCCGCTGTCAAACAGCCAGTAAATCGGACGTTTCCGATAGCGGCGCACATGGTCGGCATAGAAGTCCCGCAGGAAGTAACTGCGGATCACCGTGCGCGGACTGCCCTGCCCTCCGAGCGCATCCGCGATAAAGCGCAGATTCTCCTCAAGGGTGTCCGCCCCATACACCGTCTCCACGAACGAAACGAAACGCGCAGCAATATCATCGATGAAATACTCGTCATCACAGACAGGGATAATCGCATCCGCATCGGGGATAAAGGTCTTATAACGGGTCGCATCCCATTCCCCGCCCGCATAGACGATGCCCTCCTCGTCGAGCGAGTAGCGTCCGAACATACAGCCGACGGCATAGGAAATAAGCGAGCGCACGGCATCCGCTCGTGTGAGGACGTAGCTGCTCCCCTTCATCTCTGCGGGGACATCCACCGCCGTGTCATAGACACGCGTCACGGTGACATCGCGCTCCGCAACGGCAGGCGTGAGTTCGTCCGCGAGACCGTAGATATCGATAAAGATGCGGTTCAGCTCCTCCTCGTTGCGTCTCAGCTGCTCAAACCGTGCATTACAATCCCATGCCCAACGCTCATAGCGATCCGAGAGCAGCGTCACCGATTTTCTGCGTGCGTCAGCGTTGATGTTGTAGGAGAACTGTTCACGTCGCTCATATGCGGTGGGCGCAAGGGGATGTGATTGGAAGTCCCATGAGGTCTCGTAGGAATCCCAGTCGGCGCGGGAGATGGAAATGTTCTTCCCGACCAACGCCGTGACTTCATCCGCACGCTGCGCGTCATACATGTACGGAATGCGCTCAATATCGTTATTCGTGAAGCTCATCGTTGGATTCAGCGCGACGAGATAGGCAAAGGTGACATTCGAGCAGAGCAGCCCCAATAAATAGAAAAGTGCGTGATTGTCCCCGTCCTCCAAGAAGATGGAGCGACTTGTATCATCAAAGGCAAATCCTGCCGCCTTGTACTTTACCGCAAACCGGCTCGAACTGAGCTTGTTCCACGTCAAACCAACCTTGAAATAATATGCCGTGTTTCGTGTCGCAGAAGCAATTTTTCCACTAGCGTTTCGATATGCGCGTATCTCCTCGCCGTTATTGTACCAGTTGACGATGATTTCATTATTGAACGACCATTTCCGATATTCGCCACCGCTGTTGCACGGCACCCATTTGTAGCACTTATCCGCTGTCTCCTGTGCGTCGCGATAATGGAAGCCAATGTGCAAAAACGACACCTCATGCCAGTACCGTTCAAAAAGTTCATTGTTTCCCGTGGACATCCCCGCCTTCGGCTCCGCAAATTCGCCGAGCGGGCAGCCAACGCGATATGCCACAAGGAAGTTTTCGCTCACCCAAAATGCAATCGGTGAACTCGGAATTTTTTCAAAGTCCCGCGCATACGTCTCGAAATACGTATTTTTATCATGCGTCGCAAGCGCCTCTATGGTTTTTTGCCGCTGTACTTCCATGCCGCCGCGATAGGCTGTTAATCGCAGGTATGGGCTTTTCTTGTCAATATGGGCGTTTTGTAGGACAAACGTGCAAATCGGCACAGTTGCTTCCTCAAATGCCGAGTATTCAAACTGTATCAGAGTGATGATGGTTTTCTCATCAATAATGTATTTTCTCAGTTTTTCATAGGACGAAATAAACATCCACACATAGGGTGTCAGGAAGCCAACATAGCCATTTGGAAATGCAAGTTCTGTGAATCGTGCAACACAGCACGAAAACAAGTCCGATTTATATGCGGGATAATGTTCCTTGACAAACTTCGCGAGCTTCGCCCCCATACCTTTGCTGCCCATATAGGGTGGGTTCGTGACGACGATATGATATTTCTGCGTGAGGATCTGCGCCTGACGGATGAGTTGCGGGATCCGTTCATTCGTCTCGCTGCTCCATAGCGTCATGTTCACATCGGGCGCGGCTGCCATACGCGACCACTCCCACGCATTTGCCAGCGCGGCATAGTCATGCGCGGGCGGAACGATGAGCGAGCCATACTCCCGCGCATCGATGAACGCTGCCATGACATCGCTGAGTGCCGCCGCGTGCTCCTCCTCCGCAATCCCTGCACCGCCGTCATAGATAAACGCGCCATCCGCATTACTCTCCACGATGGCGTACACGTTTGGCTGAATCCCGCGCCGAAAGAAGCCCCGATCATACGCACGCGCCTTCATCATGACGGTGAAGTAGGCAAGCTGCGCCGCGCGCTCGTCGATGTCGAGACCGTAGAGATTCTTCGTGACAATATTTTTGACCGCATCCACCGTCGCATAGCCGTGCGCCCCATAGATCTCAATGAGCACGTCAAAGAGATAGGCGAGGATGTGTCCACTGCCCATGCAGGGGTCGATGCAGTGAATCTCCTCGGGGCTGAGCGCGGCTGCCTCTGCACGCAGTGCTCTGAGCTGTTCTGCAACCTCCTCGGTCTGCTCCGCCTCCTCCATATAGTAGCGCCATCCCGCACGCAAGTCTTCGTTTGGATGCCCCGCAAGCCAGAGCCGCCCGAGACTGTTCTCAACCATGTAGCGCACGATCCAGTCGGGGGTGAAGAGCTGCGTCGCAGCGGGCAGGGTGTCCTTCGTCACCTTGATATTCTTCTTGAGGTTCGCGAACACCGTATCCTTCGGCTCGCTGTTGTAGTACTGATAGAGCCAGCCGATGATCTGCACCTGATCCTGCCAGTCCTCCGCAGGGATGCGCGTGATAAGCTCATGGACAACACTGCCATCGCGCAGGAGGTTCTCGGGAAAGAGCAGCTCGGTATCATCACCGATGCGTTGAAACATACGCGGAAGGACGGCGTTCAGTGCGTTGCACTGAGCGATGATGAGATACTTGAACAGCCCCTCATCATCGTTCGCGTTCTTGAACGCATAGATCTGCTGCGGATCAATCCCCTCCATCGTAAGATCAAGTGCCTCCGTCATGATCTGTGGGCGGAACGCATCGTTTTCATCGGTAAAGACGCGCACGCGGGACGGGAGATAGCCATTTACCTCCATGAAGCGCAGTGCAATAAAGCGGTTGAACCATGTGTAGGCGATGCCCTCGATGGCGGCAGGATAGCCCTCCGTACGGATACGTTCAATGAGGGAGCGGCGCTGTCTCTGCTCTGTGGACGAGAGCACGCGCCCCATCACGACCTGCGCACGCGCATCGCCCGCATCCTCCGCCGTGATGCCATAGAGGGCAGCACGCTGCGTGACACTCCCGATGAGTGCCCGCCGTGCCCATACGGCATATTTTTTGATCGCGTTCTTGTCCATGCTCACGCCTCACTTCATACCTTGATGCTTACTTAAAATATCTTTAATATCATCAAAGTTTTCAACATTGTTCAAATGCGTGTCAAGACTCCATATTGTAACATGTGCCGTCTTCTTCACACGCTTACGGTAGGCAACACATTCCGATAGAATCGAAAGATCTCCCCACCCCATTCTGTGCTGCACCGAATAGCTTGGGAAACACTCTGCCATATCCTGCAATGCTTCTTTGGAAGCCTTGTTCTCGTTATACCCCCACGGAGTACGTTCTGCAATTGTATCCTGTACCATCGCCGAAAATCTTTGTGCACACACACGACGTCTATCTCCATTTTTTATCTGTGCAATGTGATTGCCCGTTTCGATAATCGCTGCCCACGGGAGCATCATTTCGTCTGTACTGTCTACCAATTTTCTAAATTCCGCCCGCACAGCATCCGCACTTTCATTATGCCCGTCAACATCCAACAGATTGACGAGAATCGAGGTGTCGATGAAGCGTACCGTTCTCATAGAATGTCCTCCTTGAGCCACGTATACGACATTTTTCCGCGCTCGCGTGGGTGATAGATTGACTGGACAAAGGCATCCTGCTCGGCAAGTTCCCCTGTCGAGCCCTTTGCCACGAGGCGAAGGTAGTCAGGCAGATCGACGATGCGCGCGAATGTGCTCGCGCCATCCTCCTTGCTCCGATAGCAAAGCACAAGCCCATCCATATGGTCGGGATCGACGGAATCCATCACGGCAGGGTTGTGCGTGGTGACAACGAGCATGAGGTGACGCTCGGCGGCGATCTGCTGAATGGCGCGCAGGAGTTTTGCGATGCGGCTCGGGTGGATACCGTTGTCCAGTTCCTCAACGACGATCATGCTCCCCTCCGGTTCGCTGTATACGGCGGCGAGAATCGCGAGGCAGCGCAGCGTCCCGTCGGAGAGCTGGCGGGCATCCATTTGAATCCCGCCAGATTCATGCAGTAATAGCATGACATCCCTAGCAGAAGTCAGAATAAAGCCCATCTTCTCTATGCCATTATCCGGCAAATCATCAATGATTTTTCGTATGTCTTCTATACCATTTTTCGTCTCACGCAAATCATGCAGAACGGCAGAAAGATTCTCCCCGTTAAATCGCAGCTCTTTATCCCCCATACGGGCATAATCACGCATACGCCACGGTTCTGGTTGAAACACAAAAATGTGGCTTAATGCAAGTTGGAATATATGCACGTCAGCAGAAACCTTGCTAGTTGAGCTGTTATAATTTAGTATCTGCGTATAAATCTGAGACAGTGTCGACATATTTCGGATACATGCCACTCTAAAAGCCTCTACATCCTGTTGATCCGATTTACACCACGCGAAAATGATGGAGGGCAATATGTTATCATCGACTGTTTCAAAGAGCACTTCACGCTTATCCTGCATGATTCGCTTCAACGATTCACGTTCTACAACGACACCATCATCCACCCGAATCGTGATGCGATACTCGAGTTCATATTTTTCCGCCTGATAGGTGCAGCCGAGTTCAAAACTCTGAAACGGTACACGAGGACAAGCCGCGCTCCCGCCGCGCACGCGCCCATCCGAACGACGTTCTCCGTCCAAAATGACAGAGAGCTCCCGCCCCGTGGCAAGCTGCGACAAGATCCACAATGCCTCAAGCGCGTTGCTCTTGCCGCTCGCATTCGAGCCGATCATCAGTGTAAGCTGCTCGAGCGGCAGCTCTGCCTCTCCAAAACTCTTGAAGTTATGCAGGTAGATTGATTTCAGCATGGGTTCACCTCATTTCGATATGCAGGAAATACTACCATTAACCGCACTGGCGAATCCGTCTCTGAAGATACCAGATCAGGATGCCGCAATAGGGGGAATATCGACCATGCTGCCGCTCCTGATAGGTTTGCAGTTTCTTTTCCAGATACCCTTTGGAGGCAGTTTTATCCTGCTTGTCCCGCTTCATAACGGCACAAAAAGCCATGAGCACCTGTTTCCGTACACCTTTGAGCCGCACACAATTCAGATTCAGTACATTATCCAAGTCTGCTTGTATCCGTGCGTTCCGAGTGCGAATTACTCCGTCCATGCCGTAGCATATTTGATCTGTATGGGACTTGTTCTGCGGATCAATGATAAGGACAGTCTTTCTCTTGTGCGTGTCGCAGGTCTGCTCCTTATAGGGTTTTCCCTTACCTCCGTAACATACTGCCAGTAAATTTTTATAGGTCAGCTCATTGTCTGAGTCGCGCGGCGTGTAGTGTTCAATTTTGACCGTATCGGGTGCATCCTCCAACGGGGTCATGCAATAGGCGCAAAGATAGCCCTACTCCGCAAGCAGTGCTGTGCGCAGGGCATTCTTCACATCTATATCCATCCCATCAAAACACGCGCCATTGCTCTTCTGATACTGTATGAATGTGCCGGGCGGAGGGTTTTTCTGAATGTAGAGCATGACATTACCTCAGCGTTCCAGATCGAGCATTGTCGTCATATAGACGACCTCCTCGTCACTCTGACCCAAGATTTTTTCCAGTATGCCGAGTTGTTTCTCCGCCGCTGAAAAATCCCCTTCGTCCAGTGCTTTATAGAACAAGTCCTTCTTCTCCATGACTTCCTGCGGACGCACCTCTGTCCCCATCACGTCGCGTAGGATGGTGTTGACATCCCGTCCATAGGTATGTTCGGCAGGCGGATACGCCTTTCCCTCCGAAAAAACGATGATGTTTTCACGCGGCACATTCGCTAGGACGGCGGGCGCATGGGTGGTGACGATGAACTGGATGCGCGGGAATACCTTTTTGAGTGACGCGAGGATTTTTCGCTGCCACGAAGGATGCAGGTGCATATCGATCTCGTCGATGAGGACGATGCCGGGGGTCTCCCGCATCGCCTCTCCCCCAAGGTTCGGATTCAGCAGTGCAATGCGATAGGCAATATCGGCGGTCATGGAGAGCATCGCCTTGATGCCGTCGCTGAAATAACGCAGGGGGAGGGACACGGGGTCTTCGTTTTTGCGCTTGACATGAATGACAATCTCCCATGTCTTAAAGTCATAACGTACACGAACTTTTTCCAAATCTTCGTCTGTATCTGCATAGATTTTCTCCATTGCCTTTTTTACAGATCTGAAGATGGGAAGCTCCTCGCCGTCTTGCACCTCGATAAAGGCACTTTGTTTGAACCAGTCAAACATAAGCTCCTCTTTTATTCCTGCCTTCAATGCATCAATATAACCATCCAAACGCGAGGGAACTTCGGACATATTGTTTTTTTTCAGCTTTTTTCGGGAGCGCCAACGTCGATCCGTTTTATAATATACAAAAATTGGCAACGTTACATCTGCATTTATCTGAACTTTTTTTCTCAGTACACTTGCATAGGTCACAATTGTTCCTGACGCAACTGCACTCGTTCCGCTATCCTCCGTTCTCCGTACTGTCTCCCATTCGTGAGTTTCTTTTTCGTCTGCCGCACCAGTCTCTGTCAGCGCAGTAATAACCACAGGATACTGGAGTTCTCGACGCGAACCGCCCCCCTCATACACATATGTAATATTCCGAACGTCCGATTTGTGGATTTTTTCATGTTTATTTCCCATTACAGCAAGAAAGCTTCCGAGCACAATCGCAACGGCATCCAATATCGAGGACTTTCCCGCACCATTCGTACCGATCAGTACCGCATAGCCCTGTGGGAATTCAATTTCCAGATGCTCAAAACACCGAAAGTTCTCCAATGTCATTTTTTTAATGTGCACAGTTTTTCACCTCATTTCAGCTGGATTCCGTCGCAGCCCTTCATATACATGACAAGCTGTTTGCGGATACGTGCAAGGTAGGCATCGATCTCAGCCTCGCTCGCGAGGGTCTCGCTCGGGAAGAGTACCTGACGGGCATACTGCTTGATGTTCTTCGGTGTGGGACGCGGAGCAGCGGGCTGCGCCGTCCCCACTGCTGAGGCCTGTGTTGTGACGCTCGTTTTCGCTGCAGTCTGCGTGGGCGGTGCGGTAAGCACGTCGATCCGCTTGCGTATTTCGTCGAGTTTCTGATACATCTGCGGGAGAAGTCCATCAAGCTTGACGAGACTGGTAAATGCGGCGATTTCCTCACGTTTTTTCGTATAGAAGTCGTCGGCTGCACGCACATATTCCCGCGCACGCGGGTTGTCTGCCGCTGCCTGATGGATCGCGCCGAGGCAGTCGGTGGCGACCTCGCCGATCTCCGCACGCTTTGCCGTGAGCAGTGCGTCGTATGCGGCATTGACGGTTGTCATGAGGGAACTGAGCTGCGGGATGCCGCTGTAGTCAAACTTCTCGGTGAAGGTGATGCGTTTGCGGATCTCGTTCAGGGCATTGGTTGCCTCAACGGCACCTGTGAGGTAGCTCAGCTCATCGCGTGTCTTGTTCTCAAGGTGGACAGCCAGATCAAATGTATCTGACTGCTTTGCAAAGAACTCCTCGACCTGACGCGCCGCTTCTTTCGTGTTCAGAAGTTCATTCTCATGTGTGAGAATGTGTCCGATGAGGGCATTGTTGTCGCTCTTTTGCGCCAGAAGCTGCGCAATCTGATGCAGCAACGCCGTGATGGCTGTGCGCCCCGGGTATTTGGCGTTCTGCTCGTACTTTCGCGCCAGTTCCTCGTAGTGTGTCTGCTGTGCTGCGAATTGCTCGATGATGTAATGCGTAAGCCCGTCCTCGTCGGCGGGCAAGTTCATCGCATCAAAATACTCCTCCAAGATCGCGCGCACCTGCCGCATCTTTACCTTGTCTACACTCTGACGGATACAGATCCGTGTTTTCGGTATCTCGCTCCTGCGTCGCAGGAAGTCGGGGAGTTTCGGGTGCTCGGGACGAATGCTTTCACCGCCGTATTTGACGGTTATACGCTGTTCTTTGATGAGCAGTGCCGTGGCATAGGCGATGTCGATTTCGCGCCATCCGTATGGTACTGCCTGATAGCGGCTCTGCACATCCGCCATGGAGGTGGGGCGTTTTGCCATCTCCTGCAGACGCAGATACTCCTCGATGCTCAGCGCGGCATCACTGTTCGCCTCCGCCATGCCGGGGAGGGGCTGCTCCGCTCCTTCGAGCAGTGCACGAATCTCATCGTCGCTCTTGATATTTTTCGTGATGAGGTCAAGCTTGTGATAGACGCGTGCGACGAGCTGTGAGAGCACCTGGTCGAGACGTGCCTTTACATCCTTTCCCGTGAGGCCGACACGCTCGCCGTCGACGTACGTCTCTGCTGTGCATATCGCTGCGGCAAGTGCCTCCCGCGCCTCTGCCTCGCACCGCATTGCCTCGTCCTGATAGCCCTTGATGATGTTCTCAACGGATTTCGGCAGGTTTGCAAAGTTCTGCTGTTTCACGTATTGGCGGATTTTCATGGCGTGTTCGAGGGTTTCGTAGTAGGGCGCATCCGAAAGGACGAGCACCGCCTGCCCCTTTGATCCCAGCAGTACGCTCTGCTCGGTGCGCAGCTGCGGATCCTCCGCTGCTGTGAGGATCACGAGTCGAAGCCCACCGCTGCCGCCGCCCATCCGATCGACTGCAGCATCGAAGTCGAAGTCGTATTCCCCACAGCGGAATTTACGCGCCGCATAGAGATCGGCAAAGACGATCTGATGAATGCGCTCCTGTATCATGCCAGTATCGACATCGGTGTGGTTGATGCCGCGCTGGATGTCCTGCTCCTCGTTCGTGAGGAAGTGATAGCGCATGCCGCTGCGCCCGATGTAGTTCTGTCCCTGCAGACGTTCGAGGCAGCGCGTGATCTCTGTGCGCAGAGCAATCTTATCCACGCGCACGTCGTCCGCCATGAGGATGACGATGTTCTCGAGGACGGCGGGCATATCGTCTGAAATGTAGCGGATGAGGTAGAGGAGCTTGAGTACGTTCACGTCCGCAGGGAGAAGTCCCTCCCCACGCTCCGCTGCCTGCTGTGCACGCTCAATGACCTGTCGAATGGAGCTGTCGAGGAAGCCGTGCACGCTGTCATAGAAATGGAAGAATGGTGCGAGGGCATACGCATCACGCTCCTGAAGCCGCTGCGCGGTCTCCTGAAATGCGGAGAGCATGGAACGCTCGCCGCCCGAGTGGTGCTGCCCGGCGTTGCCGTGTTTGCGAATCGCGGCAAACGCCCGCTGCAGGAGGAGGAACTGGTAGGGCACGAACGGGAAGTTCGCCGCATAGTCCTCTGCATTATCATAGCCCCGCATATCGCGCGGTGTCTCCACGAAGCTGAACACGTTGCGCAGGACGGCAGCATACTGTCTGTCATACTGTGTGCGGAGGGCGGAGGTGGCATCCGCTGTTTTCTCTAGGAGACGTTTTTGAATGACCTCGTCTACGGAGGAGGAGGAGAGGGAAAGTCGTGTGGAAAAGCGCGCTTGAATGCGTGAGAACTCATCCGCGCGGACGCGTATGATCTCGTCCAACGCCTCCTGCCCCGTGCACATGACCCAGACTCTGCCCATGCAGCGTGCGCCGATGGTCTCGACGATGGATTGGAGGTTGAGCAGCATCGTGCGATCCGTCCCGACGTACTGTCCGACCTCGTCGATCATAAAGATGAGGCGGAAGTCCGTCTCCTGTGCCTCGACATAGGCACGAATATCAGCGACGAGTTCATCGATGGAGAGTTCTGCGCGTTCCTCGCGAAACCAGTCGCGCGCCCCCTCTTCGCTCATGCCGAGCACCTCCATCAGGGTCTCGACGATGATTTTCTCATGGAATGCGTAGGCACGGCGGGACGCTTCCCACGAACCGCCTTTTTTCTCTGCAAAGACGCGGCGAAATTCCTCCGTCCGTCCCTCTGCCGCGATGTGCTGCTCGAGCCGCACGACCTTGAGATCTGCTCCGTAGTAGCCGAGGTGGTTGTAGAACATTTTTGCAAAGACGTTCGGTACGCTGCTTTGCCCGCGCGGTCCCGCACTGAATACGTCGATATTAAAGAGAATGGTCTCCGTGCGTGCGCGTGTGGCGTGCTCAATGGCGTGAACGGTCTCGGGAGAATCCGTCAGTTTTGCGTGAAAGAGTTCGGCGGTTCTTTGCCCATCGATCTGTCTGTTTTCGAGAAGGTAGGAGAGCATCTTGAGGAAGTGCGATTTGCCACTGCCGAAGAAGCCCGAGATCCATACGCCAATCCTGTCCGTCGGTTCGTCAAAGGCACGGCGGTAGACACTGAAAAAGTTGGCAAAATGTTTTTTCAGCTCCTGTGTGACGACATACTCCCGCACCTCCTGAGCGATAATGCTGTCCGCATCCTGATCGACTTTGATAACGCCGTTGATCAGGCGGTTGATGTCCTGTGCAAACATGTCACGAATCTGCATGATGTTCCTCCTGCGCTGGAATTTTCCCTAGGGAATCGCTGATAAAATGAAGTCTGTCAGATTGGCGTAGATTTTTTGTCCTGTCAAGGAGACAAACCGGACGCATAGCAAGGGCTATGTGGAGGATTTGTCGACACAGAGAGGGCGAAAAAGATACGCCAAGATGGCAGTGCTGAATTTATCGGTGCTTCCCTAGACAATGTTGAATGCGCGGTAGTAGTCACTGGGCGCGAGACGATCAAAGAGCCGCAGCCGATATCCGTCGAATGTGCCGGGGTACATGACAAGGATCGGGATGTCGGTGATGTGTGGCTGCAGCGCGGCGAGAAGTGTGTGCACGCGCAGAAAGGGGAAGACATCCCCTACACCCGTGAGAATAAGGACATCCCTGCCACGCGTGAGGTTTTCCGGTGCAATACGCTCAATAAACGCCGGCTCGCCGACCGCCGCGTGCAGCTGCGCACGCAAAAAGTCCCGCCCGCGCTCCTCCTCCATCGCAGGGATTTCCTCAAGGATGCCGAGATCCGCACAGGCATCGAGAAATATGCGATAGAGGTCGTGTATAACGGGGCAAAAATTCTCTGTTGCATCCTTTTGCAGCTGTCGCAGGAAATGCGTGACCGTCGGCTCCTCGTGCGGTGCGTAGCAAAAAAAACGGATATTAACCTCGTTGCTGAGCCCCCGCCCCGCAAGAAAATCGGGATGACAGACGAGGGCACGCAGGTCGTCGAGGCGTTCTTGCAGATTTTTCATAGGTTTCCTTCATATGTCAAGAAAAGCAGTTGAATGCGGGCAGCAGCACCTCATCGCCATGTGCTCGGATTGCACGCTCAAGTACGGGGCTGAGCCATACAGAGTTCAGACGCTGTGCACGTGCATTGTCCAGATACTCGTTTTCCACAAGGATCTTTACGAGTACCTGTCGTAGTTTTGTGATGGTCTGCTCACTCCATGCGGCGACGACATCGTCCTGCTCGCGCAGACGGAGAAAAAATGCGGCGATGTCAGCTCTCCCAAGGGTAAAGTCGCGTGTGCGGTACTTTTCGCCGACAACCGTCACCATGAACTCCGCAGCGAGCACATAGGACTTCATCATCGCATAGAGAGCGATCTGTTTTGCCTCATCAAACGGCGCATTCGCCAGCATCCCAACGAGTGCCGGATCACCGAGTACAGCGAGCCGCCTGAGACACGCGCGTGCCATACGCCCGAGCATCCGCTCCGTCGGATACTGGAACAGGTTCTCCGCAGCGATCCGTTCCTCCACTGCGGCAGGAGGAAGCCCCTCATGGAGAAGGCGTGCCGTTATACGCATCTCGTAGAACAGGAACTGCTCCCGCGTCATCGCTGCGCTGTACGGGCTGCGCCCTCTCCCCTGTCGGCCTCTCTGCATTGGCATTGGCCACTCCTCTCATTCGCTCCAATGATTCGTACACAAAAGTGGGCGAGCCGCGCTCTCCCATGTATATATTCGACTGCATACGGCTTTTCCCTGTTTTTCGACGAAGCGGCATCACTCCCCATCCCATTGCACACCAACACACTGACAGCGGTGTAAATCTCCATCTGCCTCCAGATTTTATTATCTCATTTTAACACAAATTTGTAATATATTCACGACATTCAAGAAAAGATAGGAACTCGATTTTATCAAATTAAGGAATCGCTGATAAAATGAAGTCCGTCGGATTGGTGCAGATTTTTTGTCCTGTCAAGGAGACAAACCGGACGCATAGCATAGACTATGTGGAGGATTTGTCGACACAGACAGGGCGAAAAAGATGTGCTAAGACGACGGTGCTGAATTTATCAGTGCTTCCTTTACCACCCTTCCTTTACTTTTTTTGCGGCAACCTTTACTTTTCATCATTTTATGTCATAATAAGTAAAGGAGCGAGGTGAACGCCATGGTTTCATACGGTGGGCTGTTACAAAAGTTAAAATCCAGGCAACTAACAAAGACCGCACTTGCTGCGCAGCTGGGCATTTCCTCTCGAACGATCGCCAAAATCGGACGGGGTGAGAGGATCGCCGATCATGTGCTTGTGAGGATTGCCGCATTGCTCGATTGTACGCCGGAGGAGCTCTGTCGCAGTGTGTCGGACAACGTTCTGCTCCAGACGCTGCGCGACGAGAAGCAGATCCGAATGCCGGGCGGTCTGTACCACGAGCTTCAGATACGCATGACATATAATTCCAATCACATCGAGGGCAGCAGACTCAGCGAGGATCAGACACGGATGATCTTTGAAACGAATACCGTGGATGTCGCCGGAGGTGTTCCGGTCGACGATATTATCGAAACGGTCAACCACTTTCGTGCCATTGACTACGTAATCGACAAGGCGGAGGAGCCTCTCACGGATGACATAGTAAAGGAGCTGCACCGCATTCTAAAACAGGGCACAAAGGACGCCGCCCTTGGATGGTTCGCCATCGGTGACTATAAGAAGCGAGCAAATGTGGTCGGCGGTCGCGAAACCGCCGCACCGAGAGAAGTGCCTGCGCGGATGAATGCTCTCCTTTCCGCTTACGAATCTCTTCATTCGGTCACGATCCATGACATCATCCGCTTTCATCACGATTTTGAGCGCATTCATCCCTTCCAGGACGGGAACGGCAGAGTGGGTCGATTGATTGCACTCAAGGAGTGCCTGCGCCACGCCATTGTCCCGTTCATCATCGAGGACACAAAAAAATCGTTTTATTACAGGGGGCTGTCCGAATGGGAGCGGGAAAAGGGCTATCTGACGGACACCTGTCTTGACGGGCAGGACACCTTCAAAAAAATGATGGCTATGTTTAGGAAGCACTGATAAATTCAGCGCTGCCATCTTGGCGTATCTTTTTCGCCCTCTCTGCGTCGACAAATCCTCCACATAGCCTTTGCTATGCGTCCGGTTTGTCTCCTTGATAGGACAAAAAATCTACGCCAATCTGACAGACTTCATTTTATCAGCGATTCCTTTGACATCCCCGTGGAGTGACGTAAATTCATTCGTATTCCCTCATCTCATTTCGCCCTGCATATCCCTATCAAAGTCCCCTCTGTAGATTCTGATAGATCGCATCATCCTGTAAGCTAAAGCTCACGATGGTCACGCGCATGCCCGCATCCGGATGCGCGTCAAACCACGCCCGAATCGTCATGAGTGCGATCTCTGCCGCCGCCTCCTTTGGGTAGCCGTAGACGCCGGTCGAGATGGCAGGGAAGGCGATGCTATGCAGCCCGTGTGCCCGTGCGAGGTCGAGGGAGTTCCAATAGCAGGCGCGCAGGAGCTGTGCATCGGATGCGCTGCCGCTGTAGACGGGACCGACCGTATGAATCACGTAACGCGCGGGCAGACGATATCCCTTCG
The DNA here is from genome assembly GCA_963551125.1 of uncultured Selenomonas sp. Classification (GTDB taxonomy): domain Bacteria; phylum Bacillota; class Negativicutes; order Selenomonadales; family Selenomonadaceae; genus Centipeda. The sequence continues at coordinate 18,706 of CAUVFG010000012.1, forward strand.
TGATCTTTGCCGCGCCCGTCGCGCAGCCGCCAAGCGTACGGCACTCCGCGAGGAGCTCTCTGCCCGCCGCCCGATGAATCGCTCCGTCAACGCCACCTCCGCCGAGGAGGCTCCGATTTGCCGCATTGACGATGGCATCTACGGCAAGCGTTGTAATATCGCCCACGAAATAGACCATCTCATTCTGCGATGTGTTCGTCTCCAAGATCATCACTCCTATCTATTTGAGAGAAGTATAACACAAAGGAAGATCAATATTCTCAAAAACCTGTCATTTACAACAGGTCACAAGCGACGATTTTCATGGTAAGATAAACTCAATCGGATTCTCTCAATCTTTCATCCATCGAAAGGCAGGTGATCCTCATGCCGGAGGAGGTTCGCGCGATCCAGTGCCGC
>CAUVFG010000013.1:0-18838 GCA_963551125.1 uncultured Selenomonas sp.
AACAGCTCGCGCGTCGCGTCGCTGTGGATATCCTCCTCCAACGAGCGCAGCGAACGCGTCAGCGAGGCGATGTCGAGCTCGTATGCCTCACCGCCCATGCGGTGCAGCTGCCGAATCTCCTCCCGATAGGCGAGCCGCTGTGCACGCATCCCCTCGATGAGATCATCATCCTTCGCGGGATAAATCGCCGCCGCACGCACCATCGCGTGGATCGGAATCCGTTTTGCCGGATCGTCCAGCACCGCTGCGAGTGATATGACCGCCATGACAGCCACCTCATTTCCTTATGAGTATTATTGATCGTATGCACCTGCACACAATCTGTAGCAAGACATTTCCCTTGTCCCATATTCATTATAAGAAAAAACGAGCACCTTGAATATAGTCCTTTTTTCCCTTTTTTGCTTTTTTTATCAAAACATAATCCCTTTTTATCTTTGCAATATCAAATTTATATGAAAATATTTTGCTTTTCGCTATTGAATTTCATTCTCTCGTATGCTATATTATCTACAGGCTTTCGTTTGAGACCATAGCCTGCGGAAAGGATATGGTTCCCGGAGCTCTCCTAAAATATAATACACAGCAAAAACACCCCGCAACTGCTCATTGCGGGGTGTTTTTGTGCGCTCAGTGCGCGTGCGGGAGCTTGCAGTCGCGCCCCTTGATGTGATCGTAGAGCCAACGTGCAAGGAAGTCGAGGATACCGAGCAGATACTCCTGCTGGTTCTCGTCGATGGCTGCCAGATCGATCTCGCTGACCTTCTTCATAAAGCGCAGATGCAGTGCGCGGTGACTGAAGCGGTGCGGGTCGCCCACGCTCTCCGCATATGCCTCCTCGCTCTCAAAATGCGTGCCGGCATAGGCGGCAAGCTCCTCCAAGATGGCGACGATCTTGTCGTATTTATCCTCGGACACATCCTCCATCACGAGTTCATAGCACTCGTTCGTGAGATCGAAGAGCTTGCTGTGCTGCGCGTCCACAGACGCAATTCCCGTCAGATAATCATCGGTAAACTCGTATTTCATTTTGATCGGTCTCGCTTTCCCAATACCCCGTTTCCTTCCCCTGCGTCAGCCCCGCTTATTTTTTCTTGGTCTTCTTTGCCTTCGCGGCGGGCTTTTTCTCCTTTGCGGCGGGGGCTTTCTCCGCCTCCTCCTGCACAGCGGCTTCCTCCTGTGCTGCCGTCTCCGCAGTGCTTTCCTCTGCGGCGGTAGCAGCCGCCTGTGCGGCACGCTGCGCGGCGATGTCCTCCTCCTTCGGAATGCGGCAGTCCATGATCTTGATGTGACCGTAGAGCCAGCGCGCGAGAAAGTCAAGAATCTTGAGCAGATATTCCTGCTGATTCTCGTCGATGGCATCGAGGTCGATCTCGCTGAGTTTCTGGATGAAGCGCAGATGCTGATAGCGCTCGCTGAAGCGCCGCTCGTATTGGATGCGCTCCATATACGCCTCTTCGTTGGCAAAATGCGTTGCCGCATACGAGCGCAGCTCCTCCAGCAGCGTGACGATGTTGTCGAAGCGGTCGACCGCCTCTTCATCCATCACGAGCTCATAGCATTCATTCGTCAGATCAAAGAGCTTCGCGTGCTCTTCGTCAATCGCATCGATTCCTGTCAGATAGTCTTTTGTGAGTTCATACTTCATATTTTGCTCTCCTCTCCGATAAAAGGCGGGTCAGTCCCAGCCTTGGAATTCCCAATAGCGCTCTGCCGCATCGATAAACGCATAAAAACCGTTCGTGCGAATGGTATCGGTGGAGATCCGCACAAGCGTCCAACGCCCGTCCGCTTGCCGTACCAGTTCCATCGTGAGGGCGCCTTCGGGCAGAAGCCGCCCATAGTCACTATCATCGCCGCGCACGAGGATGTTCACCGTGGCACGATCCCCCGCGATCCGCGCAGGTTCGAGGCTTGCCGCATAGTGTGCCGCAAAGGCGCGCATCTCATCCGACCCCCAGCGTGCATTCCCTTCCGCCTTCGTTATGGGCACACGCGCCTCGTCAAAGTAAAAATCCAGCACGGCACGCGCCGTACCGATGTATTCCGCACGGTGCGTCGCCATGTAGTCATACATAAAGGCGGTGTCGTGGCGGAAGAACCAGTCGGAGGGGTGCCGCTCATGGAGTGCGGCAATGTTGTCCGCGAGGAGCGCAGTCGCGTCCGCGTGCATGGCGGCGAGCACAGCATCCTCGTCGACATAGGTGTCAAAGAGTGCGCGATCCTCCGTCGCGACGGCGCGTGCAATCGCGTGCAGTGCCGCCTCCGGCGTACGGTCGCGATGATAGCAGTAGCCCGTGTACGCGCCGCCGATGAGCACTGCCGCGAGAAGCACGAGCACGCCAAGGCGCAGACGGTGTGTCATAGAAAGCCCTCCTCTGCAAATTTATCTATCCGTTGGGGCAAGTCCCACGCGAACGCTTGCGTAACGAAGCGTTCGCGTGGAGCACGCAGGCAAAAAGCGCAATGCTCCCCCATCAATTCTCGGGGCTTTTGAGCAGCCGCGCCCGCCGCTCCGCCTCGCCCACAGCGTAGGCAAAATGCGTGCGCAGATAGCTGTCGATCGTCTGCCCAATGTATTTCTTGCCCATGAGGTCGGGGTGGAGGCCGTCTGTCGTATACTTTTCCTCAAGTTCTCCATTCTCATCTGCAAGGACACTAGCGACATCAATGCTGTACTCCTGCTGCATGACCCAGTTGTTGATGTAGTCACGGTGCGCCCACCAATCAGGCGGCGGGGTGGTGATCGTCATGCGTGCGGTCATGAGCGCGGGGCGGATCGGCGTCGCCGTCAGAAAGATTGGCGTGATGCCGTGCGCCCTGCATTTCTCGCGCAATGCCGCGAGGTTGCGCACCGTCTCCGCGCCGTAGATGCCGGCGCGGAAGTCGTTGACCCCGCCCATGATGAGGAGGACGCGCGGGGAAAAGGGAAGGACATCGCGCTCAAACCGCGCGAGCATCTCCGCCGTGGTATCGCCGCTGTGTCCGAGATTTTTCACGGGGACTGTGCAGTACGTCTCCCAGTCGTAGAGGATATAGGAGGGCGGCACGGTGATCGCGCCGCCGCCGTGCGTGATACTGTCCCCGAGCGCCGCAATCGGCGTGCGCTCCGCAACGGTGAACGAGCCATACGCCGACCAGTTCGAGATCGGCGTGCCCGACTCCGTTATGCCGCGCACGCGGTAGACGTACGTGCCCGGCACGGTGAACGGCATATCGTCGTAGACATCGTACTCGCCCCCGCGCAACGTATGCACGTAGCGATCACGATCCGCCTCGCGGCGGTAGACCTCGACCTCATGCACCTGCTGCCCCGCGAGCGGGATCCACGCGTAGACGGGGTAGAGTGGCGCGTATGCCATCGCGTCGAACTGTGCCGTCAGCACGGGCGCATCGGGATCCACCGTCTCCGCGCGCACGGGACGCGGCGCGGACTCTGCCGCGAGCGGCATGCCGTCATAGCCGAGCGGCTGCACCGTCCAGTAGAGGTCGTCCGCCGCGCCGTACGTCATGAGCGGCAGATGCAGCCCCGTCGTATAGACATACTCCATCGTCGCAACTGTTTTCTTCGTCGCACCCGCGCTGCCGCGCAGAACGCGCACGGCGTAGCGCACTGCCGCAGGGTACGGCTCCCAACGCAGCATAACGGAGGAAATGCGCGTGTCCTGCGTCTCGGCTGTCGCCGTCTCGCGCACCGTCTGCTCCGTGATCTCCCGCATCGCACGCTCCGCCTTTCCGATTGCCTGCGCGCTATGGCGCGGTGTATCCTTTGCTGCCGCCCCTGTGGGCACGACAGTAAGCAATAGTATGACGGCGAAAAGCGCCCCCACGCTCCGCCTGACCATCCCCATCCGCATTCAGTCCTCTTCCACCGATCGAATGTACTCCTCGCCGATTGCCTCGCGCGCGGCGGCAAGTGTCGGCGCAAGCAGTGTACGCGCCTCCTGTGCCGTGGGAGCTGCCGCCGTGACCCGCACGAGACAGCCATCCTCCTTTGCGTAGGTCGCAACGGAGGGATTCTCCCCGTCGACGAGGCTTCCAAGGCGGTCGGCAACGGGCGACTCCCCGACGGGCAGCCCCTTTTCCGCCATCGAATAGAGCTTCACATTCATTGAGACGAAGACCTTGTCGCTCTTTCCGCGCAGGAAGACATCGCACGCCGTCTCAAACATCGGCTTCATCTCCTTCGGCGGCCCCGGGAGCATGATGCACGCGCGGCCGTCCTTCTCGATGATAACGCCGGGCGCGGTGCCGTGGTCGTTCTGCAGGACGATTGCGCCCAAGGGCACGGTCGCCTGCTTGCGCATGCTGTCACTGAGCGCAATGCCGCGCTTTGCCGCACGCGCCTCGAGCCTGCGCAGCGCCTCGGGATCCTCGACGGGCGCAGAGCCGAAGTAGGAGATCAGCATCTCCTTCGTCAGATCGTCCTTCGTGGGGCCAAGCCCCCCTGTCGTGATGACGCAGTCCGCGCGCGTGTATGCGATGTCGAGCGCGGCGCGCAGACGCGCGGGGTTGTCGCCGACGACAGTCTGATAGTAGGCGTCCAGCCCCATGTGTGCAAGATGGCGCGCAATATGCTGCGCATTCGTGTTCACAATGCTCCCCATGAGCAGCTCTGTGCCCACGCTGATGATTTCAACAATCATGCAATACTCCTTTGCAGGCGATAATCCTTCTAGTGTATTGTACTACAAAAGACCTATGTAGAAAAGGGATTTTCACTATTTTTGTCGAAAATAGTGAGGTGATACGCTATAATATCAATACATCATACGCGATCGATATGGAAATGACATGAGGACGACGACGTGAAGCAAATCATTCTGAACGCCGACGATTTCGGTCGGCACACACTCATCAATCGCGCCGTGGAACGCGGCGTACGCGATGGGATCCTGCGCTCGGCGACGATCATGCCCGGCGGCGCGGCGTTTGATGATGCGGCGGCGCTCGCGCGGCGTACGCCCGCGCTCGGCGTCGGCATCCATCTCACCCTCGTCAACGGCAATCCCGTCCTTCCGCCCGCCGAGATTCCCTCGCTCGTGACGGAGGCGGGCGTCTTCGTGGACGATCATACGGCGTTCGCCGTACGTCTGCTGCGCGGTGCGGTCAATCTCGATGAGGTGCGCGCAGAGCTCGCGGCACAGCTGCGGCGCGTCGAGGCGGCGGGGATTCATCCGACGCACGCGGACAGTCACCAGCACATGCACGTCCTGCCGGGCGTGATTGACATCGCACTCGATCTCTCTCGTGCGGCAGAGATCCCCGCGATGCGCGCGCCGCATGCGCCGCTCTTTGCGGGAAACTTCGGCGGTGTGGGGCAACTCATCGGGCGTGCAGGGCTCTCCGTCCTCGCACACCGCGCGGCGGCAAAGGCAAAGGCGCGCGGCATCCGTGTGCCCGATCACTTCGCAGGGATCGTCGCGGGCGAGGCGGTCGATACGGCGACACTCACGGCGATTGCGTCAGGACTGAGAGAAGGCGTGACCGAGGTTATGCTCCATCCCGGCACATCCAATGCCGTGCTCGTCCGCGACTGCCTCTGGAATCACGACTTCGAGGCGGAGCTTGCCGCCGTCTGCGCACCCGCCGTGCGCGATGCACTTGCGGCAGCGGGCGCGGAGATTGCGAATTTCAGGACGTTTGCGGGACGTACCCACGGATCAGTATCACACGAATAATTTTCTCACATTGAGGAGAACTATGGACAAAATCACAATCATTGTGCCCTGCTACAACGAAGCAGAGGTAGTGGAGCACTTCTATACGGAGGTGGAGGCGGCGACCGCAGGGATCGCAGACGCGGCATTCACCTACCTCTTCATCGACGATGGCAGCCGCGACCACACCCTCGCGGTGATCCGCACGCTTGCCGAGGCGCACGCAAACGTCCGCTACATCAGCTTTACGCGCAATTTCGGCAAAGAACCGGCGATGATGGCAGGCCTCGACTACGCCGACGACGATGCGGTCATCCTGATGGACGCCGATCTCCAGCACCCGCCCGCCCTCATCCCCGAAATGGTCGCACTCTGGCGCGCGGGCTACGACGATGTCTGCGGCAAGCGCACAGACCGCGCGGACGAGACCTTCCTCAAGCGCACGATGGCAAACCTATTCTACCGCTCAATGCAGGCGGTCAGCCGCTTTACCCTGCAGCGCGACGTGGGCGACTTCCGTCTGCTCGATCACCGCTGCGTCGCGGCACTGCGGCTCCTGCGCGAGAATCAGCGCTTTACCAAGGGGCTCTTTACCTGGGTGGGTTTCAAAAAGAAGGAGATTCCGTTCCACGTGCAGCCGCGCGCGGCAGGCACAACGACGTGGAGCTACCCCGCGCTCCTCTCGCTTGCGATTGAGGGCATCACGTCCTTTACGACAGCGCCACTGCGCCTGACGACGGTGCTCGGGCTCCTCGTCTCAGCACTCGCCATCGGCTACATGCTCGTCGTTCTCGTGGATGCGCTGCTCTACGGCAACCCCGTGGCGGGCTATCCGACCCTCATGACGGTGCTGCTCTTCCTCGGCGGCGTGCAGCTCCTCTCGCTCGGCATCATCGGCGAATATCTCGGGCGCGTCTTCACGGAGAGCAAACAACGTCCGACGTATCTCATCGACGAGCGCGACGGGGAGAAGTTCGACTATGCACGAAATGACAGGGAGGCGGGGTAATGCGCGCGGATCTTCTGCGCACGGGGGTGGTGGCGACGGCAGTGTTCGCGTTTATGTTTGCACTGAATCACTTGATGCCCATCCACCGCGACGACTATGATTATGCGATGGTCTGGAAAACGGGCGTGCACCTCGCATCGCTCTCCGATGTCCTTTCCTCAGGTGTACAGCACTATCTGCTCCACGGGGGGCGCACGGTGACGGTCTTCTGCCTGCAGCTCTTCCTCTGGCTCGGGAAAACGGCGTTTGACATCGCAAATGCCCTCATGTTCCTCGCACTCGCCGCACTCGTAACGATGCACGCGCGGCGCTCGCTCGCATTTTGGCACGCGCCGCGCCTGTTTGCGGCGGCAGCACTCCTCCTCTGGCTCGGTCTGCCGCATTTCGGCGAGGTCGCCGTCTGGAAGAGTGGCTCGACCGTCTATCTCTGGTCGGCAGTGCCCGCCTTCCTCTTTCTCCTGCCGTACAATCTCGTGTTGAAAAATCCTGCGACGACACGCACGCGGCGCATATGGGCAGTCCTCCCGATGTTCCTGCTCGGCATCTGCGCGGGATGGTCGATTGAAAACCTCGCCGTGACCGTCGTCCTGCTCGCGTGCGGCGTCTCCCTCTACGTGTGGCGGCGTTATACCGATCTCCCGCCGTGGATGATTGCGGGGGCACTCGGTGCATTCCTCGGGCTGATCGGCCTCGTCGCCGCTCCGGGCAACTACGTGCGCTATGACGAGCAGGGCGCGGGCAAGGGCATCCTCGCGCACATCGGAAATCAGTTTGCGGGGCAGGGTGAGATGATCCTCTACATCCTGCCCGTCCTGCTGCTCATCCTGACTGCATGGCGGCTCTATCGGCGCATAGAGGCGCACACAGATACGACTCCTGCAGAGCGTGCAGGCATCGGGACACTCCTCCTTGCCGCCGCACTCGCCCTCCTCGTACTCTCGTATGTCACGGGCGGCTGGGTCGCGGGCACAATTCGCGACGCCGTCATCAGCGGCGTGCTGACACCGCTTGGGCAGACAAAGCCAAAGACGATCCACCTCTTTACGAATCTCATGAACGGATTCGAGGAAATGGCGATCTACTGGCTGGCAATTCTCCTCTTCTATGCGCGGATCAAGCAGCAGCTTGGCCTGACCGCCGCCTCCATCCGCACGGCAGCGTCGCGCGTCCCCGTGCGTGAGATGCTCCGCTCCTCGCCCACGCTCCGCTACGCCGCATTCCTCATGGCGCTCGCCGTCTGCAACAACCTCGTCATGCTCGCCGCGCCGACCTTCCCGGGACGTGCGACATTCAGCTCTGCCGCGATGTTCGTCACGGCGGCACTTGCACTCCTCGCCGATCCCGCCCTCAGAAAACTCTTCAGCGCGGCGGCGCGGCGGACAATCGCAGCGGCGGCACTCCTCCTCTTTGCCTACACGGGCACAGCCGCACTCCTCATCACACAGGAGATGCACACGGCAGACGCGGCACGCATCGCACAGATCGAGGCGGCACGCGCACGCGGCGAGACGGTGGTGCATTTCGCCCCCATCACAAACATGAACCGTGCCCTGCGTCACGTCTACTATGAGGACTGGGACAATAATGTGACGAAGGAGGGGGCAATCAAGTATTTCGGACTGACGGATATTGTGGTGGAGAAATGACATTTCGCCGCGTCTGTGCTACAATGATGTAAAATATGCTGGAATTTGTGCAACGGAACGTTCGCGTTGGACTCCCCCGCTGTACGAATCTGTCTGCCTCATTGTATTGAAAGGAGCTGCATACATCCTTGGACAGTTCCCTATCCGACCTCATTGCACTCATCCTGCTCCTCATCTGCCTCTCGGCGAACGCCTACTTCGCGCAGGTCGAGACCGCGCTCACCGCATCCCATCGCGGACGCCTCGAGCGCCTCGCCGAGGGCGGTGACGAGGATGCCGCTCGCGCACTTGCCCTCCTCGAGCACGCCGCACGCCCGATTGCAATGGCACAGGCGGGTGTCACCTGCATGAGCCTCCTCATGGGGCTCGGCATTGGACTCCTCGCCCTGCCGACCTTTGGCAGATTCCTCGAGCGCCTGCTCCCGGGCATGGAGGTCTACCTCGTCGCCCTCGTCCTCAGCATCCTCGTCATGACGGCGCTCACCCTCCTCTTCGGCGATTTTCTCCCAAAGGAAATCGCCCAGCAGGATCCTGAGGGCATCCTCATGCGCAGTCACCGCACCATCCGCCTCATCACACGCCTCACGGCGCTGCCGAGCGCGGCACTCGTCTCCGTCTCGCGCGGGCTCCTCCTCCTCGTCGGCATCAACCCCGAAAGCCGCGCCTCCGCCACGGAGGACGCCGTCAAGGACCTCATGGAGCAGGGCACGGAGGACGGCACCTTTGAAAAAGCGGAGCAGGACATGGTCGACCGCATCTTCCACATGAGCGACCAGACCGCCTCCGCCCTCATGACCCCGCGCACACAGATTGCGTGGATCGACCTTGCCGAATCCCGCGCCGAGCAGCTGCGTGTCATCCGTTCGTCAGAGCACGACGTCTTCCCCGTCGCCTACGAGAACCTCGACGATTTTCGCGGCGTCGTCTATGCAAAGGAACTTCTCGACGCCATCTTGAGCGGCGCAGAGATCGACCTCACCGCGCACATCCGCAAGCCACTTTTCGTCCCGCGTACTATGGAGGGACTGCGCGTCCTCGAAAAATTCCGCACGGGTGCCATCCACGAAGCGGTCGTCCTCGATGAGTACGGCGGCGTCGTCGGGTTCATCACCATGGGCGACATCATGGAGGAGATCATCGGCAGCGCAGATGACGACGCACCCGCAAGCACACGCACGGGCGCGGAGGAGACGGCAAACTGGGTCTTCGACGGCCTCTTCCCCATCGACGAATTCAAAGAGGAATTCGGCATCGATGCGCTGCCCGACGAGGATCACGACCACTTTCACACCCTCGGCGGCTTCGTCACCGCCCAGATCGGCCGCATCCCGAAGGTCGGCGAGACCTGCACATGGGACAACTACACCTTTGAAGTCCTGCGCATGGATCGCGCACGCGTCGCCCAGATCCGCATGACACGGACGGAAGCACCGCCCGAAGAATAATGGAACGATAGAGAGGGAGAAACATGATGAATGAACGCATTTATAACTTCAACCCCGGCCCCGCCGTCCTGCCCGAGGACGTTCTGAGAGAGGTACAGGCGGAGCTCCTGAACTTTAACGGCACAGGCATGTCCATCCTCGAGATCAGCCACCGCGCCCCTGCCTACGACGAAGTCCACCAGCAGGCAAAGGCGGACATCAAGGAGCTCATGGGGCTCGGCGATGACTACGACGTCGTCTTCACCGCCGGCGGCGCGAGCCAGACCTTCGCACTCATCCCGCTGAACTTCGCCACCGAGTCACACCCCGGCAGCTATATGCTCTCGGGCAGCTTCTCCCAAAAGGCATACGAGGAGGCCGTCAAGCTCGGTGTCGGCACCGTCGCCGCATCGACGAAGGAGGAGAACTACGTCCGCGTCCCGCGTCAGGACGAGCTGAACATCGCCCCCAGTGCCGCCTACCTCCACCTCTGCCTCAACAACACCATCTACGGCACCGAGTACCACTACACGCCCGAGACGGGCGGCGTCCCTCTCTTTGCCGACATGTCCTCCGACATCCTCTCGCGTCCGTGGGACTTCGGCAGCTATGACTTCATCTATGCGGGCGTGCAGAAGAACCTCGGCCCTGCGGGCGTCGTCCTCAATGTCGCAAAGAAGGAACTCCTCGCCGCAACCCCCGCGGAGCTCCCGACCATGTTCCGCTATGCAACCTTTCAGAAGAACGACTCCCTCTACAACACACCGCCCGTCTTCGCCATCTACATGGTCGGCAAGACCGTCCGCTGGATCAAGGAGCACGGCGGACTTGCCGCCATGGGCGAGGCAAACGCAAAGAAAGCCGCCCTCCTCTACGACGCCATCGACGCATCGGGTGGATTCTATCGCGGACACGCAGAACCCGGCAGCCGCTCGCGCATGAACGTCACCTTCCGCCTGCCGAGCGAAAGCCTTGAGGCAGACTTCGTCGCCGGCGCAAAAGAGCAGGGCCTTTCCGGCATCAAGGGGCACCGCAGCGTCGGCGGCATGCGTGCCTCCATCTACAACGCCATGCCGCTCGCAGGGGTCGAAAAACTTGCGGCGTTTATGGCAGACTTCCGCAAAAAACATTGAGATCTCCCTTTTGAACACAAGCGCGCACGGCTTTGACAGTCGTGCGCGCTTTGTTTGGATATACTTGCCAAAGGATTGCCATTACAGCTGACCTTTATACACACGTCATGCAAAAGACAAAGGAGGAGGTCGCTTGGAAAATCGGCAATTACGTTTTTGGCACGCAAGAGGAATGACAATCTTGCAAAAAAGAGGAAATCCCTATAAAATATAGGCAGATCATTTGATTTGTGGTGATTATCATCGAACTCGAACAAAAGAAAAGTCGATACCTCGAAAAGATCAAACAGCTTAGGCTGATAGATGATACCTTCTTCAACAGCTGCTTCGACGGGAATATCCCCTGCATGGAGGTCGTACTCCGTGCCGTCATGGGTAATGACCGCCTGCGTGTGACGGAGGTCATCACGCAACAGAGTGTGCCGAACCTCTATGGGCGTTCCGTACGATTTGACGCACTCGCGACGGATGGCGAGAACATCTACGATGTGGAGATTCAGCGCAGCGACGAGGGTGCAATTCCCCGTCGTGCGAGATTCAACAGCAGCATGATTGATTCTCGCGAGGTCAGCAAGGGAACGGAGTTCCCAGACCTTCCCGAAACATACGTCATCTTCATCACGGAGCATGACGTATGGAAACGTGGCAAATCGCTCTACAAGGTGCGGCGAACATTCGAGGACACCGAGGAGGTTTTCGACGACGGTGCACACATTCTCTACGTCAACGGGGAATGTCAGAGTGAAAGCCCGCTCGGACGTCTCATGCACGACTTCTTTTGCAGTGATCCAAACGACATGTACAGTGATGTACTCGCCGAGCGCGCACGCTTTTTCAAAGAAGATGAAAAGGGGGTAACAGCTATGTGCAGGGTAATGGAAGAACTGTATAACGAAGGTGTTGCAGAAGGAGCCGCACATGCCACGGAGACAGAACGCTTAAAGAACATCAAGAATCTCATTTTAAGTTTAGGGCTCACCGCTGAAGCTGCCATGGACGCTCTGAAGATCTCAAAAGACGAGCAGGCCAAGTACCTGGCACTCCTATAACGGAGAAAGGTGCATCACATTCCCCAAAGAAGTGATGCACCGTCCGCCAGAGTATTGTCCTCTCGTCCCGCCTGTCCATGCAAATAACAGGGTATGGATACCGCCATAAACACGGGCATTCTGCAAAAAAGACACAGGACAAGAGACAAAAGCGGTCTTTTCGTCCGCTGAGCGGGGAGATCAAACAGCTCCTACCAAGGAGCTCAAAAGTGATGCACAAACAATCTGAGGATGCTGCACGGCATCCTCTTTTTCTATGTCGCAGCCGCAAATTTCACAGCCTCTAAAAACAAGTTCAAAATCTCTAGTGCCCAAAATGTGCCCAAAATCCTGTTTTTCACCCAAAAATACGTACAGAAAAAGGCTTCCAAGCGAAATGCTCGAAAGCCTTGATTTTACTGGCAGAGAGGGTGGGATTCGAACCCACGGCAGCTCATCACTGCACTTGATTTCGAGTTTTCTAGCCCTCGTTTTTGCTATTGTCAGGAGTTTCCAAGAAGCCTTGATATTACTGGATTTACAGGTGTTTTCTTCAGTGGATATTCCCTGTAAATCCCAGCTAAATTCAGCTGTTTTTATGGAGCGTGTGCCCAAAATGTGCCCAAATTTTTCATTGATACACATTTTGTTCTACGAGTAAATCACATTCTCTCTAACTCAATATTGATATCCACTATCAGTGTATAGTTTTTCAGGGGGACAAAGCGGACGATAGGACGAAAAATCTCTCTGTATATACTCTCCCAAGCCTAATAAGACACCAATTAGGCCTGGGGGATTTTTGTATTTACAATGGTAGAGGATTTTACGTTATTATTTGTATTTTTATTATTTCTTATATAGGCGTTTAATGGGTTTATTTAGAAACATTTTATCGCTAAAAAAATGAGATAATTAAACTATATTAAGAGACTTGCAAGGAGGTGACGTATGGATATTTGCAAGGCTGTCGTTTTCAAACAAATCGGAGCGAAGATTGCCTATCATCGCACATTGCGCGGACTACATCAAACAGACCTCGCCGCTAAGATCGGGATCAGCAGGAGCGTTCTGAGCCGCATTGAACGAGGGAAATACAACGAGAATGTATCCGTATCCATACTCCTCGATATTGCACAGGGGCTTGATATTGACCTTGCCATGCTCGTGACATTCGATGAACACGAGAAACGGATGTGGGAGAACGGCATGACATCGGAGGACTAGCAGGATGCGGGATCTCTATGAGAGATGAAATGTATGGAGGAGAGAACATGGAACAAGAATTTGCTGCACAGAAGGAAAAATTTGATGCACTGCTGAACGCCCCTCTCGATGATACGGCGTTCCTCTGGGATGAGACCGCACGAAAATATGCTGTGAAGATGGAGAAAATTAGGCGGCTGCTTACACAGAACGATGTAGAGGAGCGTATCAAAAAGAGTGTATTGCGTAATCTTGACGCTTTTTTGACGCGCTGTGCAACACCGGAATATCATATTGCACTCGTCGGTGCAATCAAGGCGGGAAAGTCCACGCTCATCAATGCGATCATTGGAAATGATCTTGCCTCGACCGAGGTGACGCCTGAGACGGCATCGCTCACGAAGTTCCGCCGCGCCGAAGAGGATTACGTCGAAGTGTCATTCTATACGGCTGAGGAGTGGAACAGCCTGTGGAAGAGCGCGGAGGAGTCGCGCGCCAAGGTCTTTGTTGAGGAGTACAACGCACTCAACGCAGATCAGGAAAAGGGAAACTGGCTCGGACAGGATAACCAAAAGACCGTTTGCTCTACGAGAGAAGAACTGAAAACTGAGATTGCACGCTGGACATCCTCGAAGTCTCCGACTCATTACTTTGTTAAGGAAGTGATCGTCGGACTTAAGGACTTTAACCTGCCCGATGGGGTCGTCATGGTCGATACGCCAGGCTTGGATGATGTCGTGGAATACCGCTCCAATATTACCAGAGACTATATCAGCCGCGCCAATGCTGTCCTCGTCTGCGTGCGCTCGGATGCGCTTACAGGTGGCGAGCTTCAGACCATTCTGCGCGTATTCCAGAACGCACGCGGCAACGCGGAAAAGGTGTATGTCATTGCAACACAGATTGACACGCTCAATCGTCCCCAGCGCGACTGGGAGAAGCAGAATGAGGAATGGCTGAAGTATCTCAAGGAGCAGGGCTGCTATGGCAGCAGAGAACTTGCGCAGCAGAAGCTGATCCCGGTCTCTGCATGGCTCTACAGTGCTCTGCAATCCTACAAGGAGAATAAAATCAACGAAGAAGATGATTCTTTTTTTGACCTTGAGAGTGCACTGCTGAAGTATAAAATTCGGATTGAGAATCTTCCTGAGAAGTTCCACGAGGTTGAGGAAAGTACAAATATCAGTCTCCTAAAGACCAAGCTGCAATCGGAGATCATCTCGAAATACAAGAAAATGATGATTGTCGACATTTGCACCGCCTATGAGCAGAATAAAGAGGACATCGGAGAGCAGATGCGCCGTCTGCGGGATGAGCAGCAGGAGATTATCGACACAAGCAACAAGGGCTTGGATGAGATTCGCAAGAAAAAGGAAGAATATGAGGAAAAGCTAAAGGCTGCCGAGGAGGAAAAAAAGAGCCTCGAACAGTTGGTTTCCTCCGTCAAGGTTGCTACAACAAAGCGCGCAGAGGAGTTGATCGCAGCCATCAAGGCATTGAGTGAAAAAAGAGTGAAAACGCGTTGATTTGGAGGTGAAGCAGAATGTTGAAAAATAGTTCTAAAATCATGCCGACAACAATACCAACCACATTACCCGCACCATTTCCTCCGATCCCAATTCCAATCATCATAGAGGGCGTGAAAACGATCTGGAAATTCATCAAGAGCATTGGTAATGAAACACCTGTGGTGAATGAGCGGTCTACTGCGCAGGATATAGAGCAGACGAGTGTTGCATTAGATCGAATGCGGCAGAATATCCTCTCCGGCTTTCGCGGTTCGCTCACTGAAATCAATGCGTCCGTGGACGCGTTTCTCTCTGAACTGACGATGCGTATCGAGTCACGCGAGGATGTTCTGCACAAATATCGCTATTCGCAGCGCGAGTTCAACAAAATCATGCGCGAGATTCGTGATGGTGTCGGCAGATTCTGGGAGGAGCGTCTGTCGCGCTACATCTCTCTGGATAATCCTGCCTGCTGCCGCATCCTGAATATGCCTGCGGGTGAACGTCGCAGCGAGATGTTGCAGGATTTCATTGCGACAGTGCTAAACGATACCGCAGAGGCCTATCGACGACATCTGCTTTCCTCTATGACACTTTTGCAGGAGGAGTTATCTGAGGACGTTGACGAGATGACATTGCAGATCGATCGGCTGATGCAGGAGTATGCGGAACTCTCCGCTTTGCAGGAGGGGGATGATAAAGCACAGTATGAAGCTCTTCTTGCACAGGCGCGGCGCAGAGTGTTTCTCTATGAACGTATCTCCAATGAATTGGAGGTCTAGATATGGGGCTTTGGGGCTGGATTAAGGAAAAGTATGAACAAGTAAAAGAAAAAGTTCAAGAAAAAATAGATGAAGTGTTAGATTGGGTTGAGGGTGTGCTTAGTAATTCAAAGCCCGTGGATGAAAGTTCTTCTGCCGATCAGGTGAACGATGTCAACGAGATTCTGCTCGACTATAGCGAGAGGTATCGAAGCTTTGCACGAGAACTGGAAAACGACTGCCTTACCCTGGTTCAGCAGCGTTTCGAGGAAACGATGGAACTGCTCACTGCTAGGGCGGAACTCAAACGGGATTTCAAGCAGGAGATCAAGGCCCTCCGTCGTCGCCACAAGGAGCTTTGCGACGCGATTCCCGATGCAATCACAGGTGTCGTTGCAAAGCGTGTTTCGATTGACGATTCCGAGTGCCGCAGCATTCTCGCGCTCGCAGCCAGTGACAGCAAGCGGTATAAACTTCGCAATTTCTGTAAATCCGTCGTGCGGGAAGCCAATGATAATCTCGCGCAGCGTGTTCATACAGCGTTGGTTGAACAGGCAAACGAGATTGGTGATGCGCTGGATGAGTATATGGAGGCGAAGGAGCGGAATTTGAGCAATATGCAGCGCACATTTGCACAAATGGAGAGCGAGACGCTAGAACAGACAGCAGAGACGAGCCGTCAGCGGTATGTGCCGATGAAGCTGGTGTATGTCACGGAAAAGACAGATCAGCTTCTCTCTGCTTGAGAGATTTCGGGAGGGACTATGCCAAAGGGAAAGAAATCAGCCTCCGCCGCAAACAGCAAAATTCCAAAATGGTTTGAGCTTATGGGGAAAGTGGATCAGAGTCTATCAGAGCAGAGCGAGGAACAAGCGCGCCGCTCTGAGGCACTCAAGGAGAGTATTGCTGCTCTGGAAAAGAGTATTGCAGCCTATGAAAAAGCCTCTCGAAGCAGTACGAAAGCTCTCGGGCAGGTGCTCGACGGTATCGTTCAGGTACAATCCGAAGAAATTGCGACAATGGAGTGCATTCATGAAGAGATTCGGAAAACGCGACAGGACATTGCCGAAATAAAACGCGGTTTGATCTATCTGGGCAGCCATATGGCAACAAGTAAGGATATGGCACTCGTGGAGGAGTTGATGCGCCTTCTCGTCGCAAATCACCTGATTGAACGCGTATAAGGAGGTGCGTACGTTGGGAGACTGGATTGGTGATATTGCAGAGGAGTTTTTGGATGCGTTGGATGCACAGAAAAAATCTGGGCGAGGCATCCGCGAAGGCGATATTGTCGGTGTCGATCGTGGCTTCTACGAGCACTATGCCGTCTATGTCGGCGATGATCGCGTGATTCACTACGCGGGCGATGGCGGCAATTTCGGCGGAGATGTTGCCATTCGAGAGGCATCTTTTCAGGACTTTCTCGGTGAGGAGACAAGTTATTTTGTTTGTGAGTTCCCCGAAAATCACAAGCACCCTCAGAAGCGGCGGCACATTGTTTCGTCCGTTATGCCGGATATGCGAGACTTGCTTGATATGTTCAAGTCTGCTCAGTACCATCTATTCTCACCGGAAGAAACTATCGAGCGCGCATACAGCCGCCTCGGTGAACGGAACTATAACCTCCTCATGAATAACTGTGAGCACTTTGCCATTTGGTGCAAGACGAATATCTCGGAATCGTGGCAGGTGAAGGAACTGCTTGGAGGGGGAGATGTTCTGCGAGAATATATATCTTAGGCCATAGATTGAGAAGAAATATGCAGGGAGGAAGGATCTATTTGATACAAAACTCGTCACCTGTGCCGTTCAGTATTTCAAGAAAGCGTTTGACGAATACGAAACTGAAATGGAGAAAAGAGCAGAAGGTTGATCGCCCAGAGGGTGAGAGTTCCCTGTTTTGTTAGTCTTTGTGAAAGTGATCATATACTATTATGATGTATGAGAGGAGGTAGGCATAGTTAGCATCTAATACGAGGAGAGATGAGGTCGCATTGGCGAAAGTAAAGGAGAGAGCAAGATGAAAAAGTTCATGGCATTGACAATGTTGATGTTTGCACTGGTATTTGGCATTAACATCAACAATGTTGCTGAGGCCGTAGATCTTTCGTATCGAGGGCGTACGGTATCCTACGATGAAAACAGCCTCTATGTGATTGATCGAGATCGGCTTGAGTTCCGTGTTGTCCAGTCTACAGGCAATGGGGCTGAAACGGCATGGTATCAGTGGCGAGGGGAATATATTATGGATAATCAGCCGGTTGTCCGCGTAGGAATCCTCTCCAACGGTGAATATCACTGGCGTAAATATCCTGTGTATATTGAGGATGCTCCGTATGGCGTGATTTTCCGTAATGTATGGAAACGTGTATACGGGTATGGTTTTTCTTGATCGATGAGAAAGGATAAGGTAGTTTCAATGGTCAAAAGGAAAAATGTATTCTCCATCGTGTTTGCGCTGTTGGTTGCGCTCGTGATTACAGGCGCATCGGCAAGTGCAGATGCTGCTACGATCTACATCTATCAGGGCAAAGGTGTTGGCGTTATGGCTGATACAACCTCACGTTGGTATGACGGCAATGCTGGCGGTGTTGCTTGTACGTTTGCGCGTGAAAACACGGGGACGTTGACGTATCGATTCACACGCACTGCAAACGGTTGGGAGTATGAGACATTTGGGAATCGTCCATCTTACTACGATGCAAAGCCCATTGTGAATGCGATACTCAAATATATTATGACAGAAGAGGTGACGAACGAATATAAAAACGTCACTTGGTAGCACTGACACACATCTACTCTGCCCCCATAGCCACGCGGCTATGGGGGCTTTTCTGTCTTTATAGGAGGTAAACAACATGAAGCAAGGTCGTACGTTACAGGAACTCGGGCAGGAGTTGACACGTCAGCGTGAGGCGCGGAAGGACTTTATCTCAGATACGCGGTCGCTTGCGATGGATTCGTCCTCTCTGGGCGGACGTTTCCTCATCGCTCTTGGCGATGACACGCAGGAGTATACGATTGGTGAGACTGCCCATCAGCAGATCGCTGCGCGTCTGCAAATCCCCTACCGCTACTATCAGAAGATGCAGAGGGAATATCCGACACTCCTCGATGAGAATGTCAACGGATGGTTTCGACAGTCACCTGAGCGTCGGATGATTCGTGTGCTGGACGGCAATGTGCGGGCATTCCTGTCCGACCACTATCGTCGTTTGGACAATTTGGAGCTCTGCGCAGCAGTGCTTCCTGTCATTCAGGAGATGAAAGACGCAGCGATTATGAGCTGTGAGGTCACGGAATCGCACCTCTATCTGAAGGTGGTCAACAAGAAGCTGAAAGCCGAGGTCGGTGTCGGTGATGTTGTGCAGGCAGGCTTTGTCGTGTCCAACAGCGAGGTCGGGCTTGGCAGTCTGAAGGTTGAGCCGCTGATCTATCGCCTTGTCTGTAAGAATGGGCTGAT
>CAUVFG010000014.1:0-17567 GCA_963551125.1 uncultured Selenomonas sp.
CCGAACGCGGCGAATCCATACATTACATTTCATTTGTCTTTTCACCGGACAGGAGCTTGCTGCTCTGTGTCCAGTCCGTCATCATGAGCGGGGCGAAGAGTTCATCGATCTCCTCGTCGGGGAACGCCCGCATCGCGCGAACGATCTCCTTGACCGTCTTGCCCTCTGCAACGGCGCGCTGTGCGATCTCCGTCCCCTTCGGGTAGCCGAGCAGTGCGGACGCAACCGTGGCGTTGGCCATTGTCTGCTCCGCATAACTGCGGCAACGCTCCTCATCCGCCTCGATCCCTGCGATGCAGAGTTCGGCAAACTTTTGCATACCACCGGTCAGCAGGCGAAACAACGTTCTTGATCCTCGGATTTCTGCTTCAGAGTCTCTGTCAGCAGGGCGAGGGACGGACGAAGCCTCTCGGCATAGCGATGGCAGGTAATGCCGATCGCTGCCGGGATGACGTCGTTCGTCGACTGTCCGTGATTGACGTGCATGTTCGGGTGCACGGCATCGTAGCCCTTGTGTCCGGTCAGCAGCTCGTTCGCACACTTGGCGATGACCTCGTTGATGTTCATGTTTGTCGAGGTCGAGCCGCCGCCCTGAAAGACATCGATGGGGAACATCCCCGCGTGCTTTCCGGCGATGACTTCATCCGCAGCCTTGCAGATGGCATCGGCGATCCTTTCGTCGAGTGCACCGATGCGTGCATTCGCACGCGCAGCTGCCTTCTTGATCTCCGCAATGGCACAGAGGAAGTCGGGCAGATCGTCGATCGTGCTGCCGGAGATGCCGAAATTGTTCCGTGCGCGCTCGGTCTGGATCCCGTAGTACACATCCTCCGGAATCTCCATCTCCCCGAGGCAGTCTTTTTCTTTCAGCATGTCGCCTCCTCCGTGTAATTCTCAGAATATCAGAGCAATACGTTTGCGAGGCCGAGACCGACAGCGACACTGACAAAGCAGGTGATCAGACCCGGCACCATAAAGCTGTGATTGAATACGAATTTTCCGATCCGTGTGGTACCGGTGCGATCGAACGCGATGCCCGCGAGCACCGTCGCGTAGCTCGGTACGAAGAAGAGACCGCAGACGGCAGGGAACATACCGATCATTGAGGGAGCGGTGATGCCGAGAGAGATGCCAAGCGGTGCAAGTGCACCGAGCGTTCCCGCCTGACTGAGGATCAGTGCGGACATAAAGAACAGGACGAAGGCGAAGACCCATGGATTTGCCACGACGGCATCCTGTGCTCCTGCCTTCAGGAAGTCGAGGTTGCTCTTGACCAGCGTATCGCCCGCCCATGTCAGACCGAAGATACAGTAGACGCCCATGAGACCCTGTTTGAAGACAGACTGCTCGATGACCGTACGCACATCGGTCTTTGTCGCAAGCAGGATCACGCCTGCCATGATCATCATGACCATCTCGATCGTTGCCGTCATCGAGAACGTCGTCATCTTGTCGCCGACGAGGTAGGTCGGACGGAGATCCGGGAAGATGCCGAAGGCGATAACGATGACCGTTGCGAGGAGGTAAAGCCACACAGCCTTCTTCTCCTTGCTGCCGAATGTCTTTTCCTGAAAATCTGTCTTTTCGTTGATCGGTGCAGCGTCGCCAGCCTCGACGCGCGCCAGATACTCTGGATCCTCCGCGAGTTCCTTGCCAACACGGGAGGCGTAGAAGGAGGCGACTAGAACGCCGATGAGCGTTGCGGGAACGCAGACGATGAGGATGTCAATCAGTGTGATGTTGGCGGGAGCCAAGAGAGCTAGGAGAGCGACCATCGCCGCAGAGATCGGGCATGCCGTGATCGCCTGCTGCGATGCGACGACGGAGACGGAGATTGGACGCTCGGGACGAACGCCCGCCTCACGCGACACCTCGGCAATGACCGGCAGGATGCCGTAGACGATGTTGCCCGTGCCGCACATGAACGTGAACAACCAGCTGATGAGCGGCGCGTAGAAGCTGATCCGCTTCGGGTTGCGGCGCAGCATGTTGATTGCTACTTGGATCAGATAGTCCATACCGCCCGATGCCTGAAGTACGGATGCTGCCACGACAACGGTCATGATGATCATAATGACATCGATCGCTGGCGAGCCCGGCGTGCAGCCGAAGCCGAAGACCAGAATGGCGAGCGCGACACCACTCGACATACCGAGGAAGATGCCGCCGACGCGTGCACCGATTAGGAGCATTCCAAGAACAACAATGAGTTCAATCCAAAACATAATGTATCATCCCCTTTGATATTAAGGGAATCACTGATAAACTCTGCTCCGATCCGACGGATTTCGTTTTATCAGTGATCCCTTATCCGTGGATGCCTACGCAATTCCGGGATGCGTCATCTGGCGCGGCGAGAGGATGTGTTCGAGCTTCTCTTTCGAGAGGATCCCACGATCAAGGATGATCTCGCGAATGGGTTTGCCCGTCGTGTACGCCTCGCGCGCGAGCTCGGCGGACTTCTCATAGCCGATGTGCGGCAGGAGTGCCGTCACGATGCCGACGCTCTTGTCGAGCCATTTCTGGCACTGCTCGACGTTCGGTTCCAGACCGATGAGCAGCTTGTCGACAAAGGTGTTCACCGCACGCGTGATATAGTTCAGCGAGTTGAACATATTGAATGCCATGACCGGCTCCATGACGTTCAGCTCGAACTGTCCGTTCTCCACACCGAACGTTACGGCGAGGTCACCTGCGATCACCTGATAGCATGCCTGGTCGAGCACCTCGGCGATGACGGGGTTGACCTTGCCCGGCATGATGGAGGAACCCGGCTGGCGCATGGGCAGACGCAGCTCGTTCAGACCGCAGCGCGGACCCGATGCCATGAGACGGAAATCGTTCGCAAGCTTGATGAGGACGAGCGCCGCATTCTTGAGTGCGGAGGAAAAGGCTGCGAATGCGTCCGTGTTGTTCGTTGCATCAATGATATTATGTGCCGTCGTGTAGCTCTCGCCCGTGATCTCCGAGAGGCGTTTGGCGACCGCCTCAATGTAGGCAGGCTCTGCGTTGAGTCCCGTGCCGACGGCGGTGCCGCCCATGTTGATCGTGTGGAGATTGTCGAGGACGAATTGGATGCGCCCCATGGAGCGTCGTACGGCGGAGGCGTATGCGCCCATCTCCTGTCCGAGCGTGATGGGGACAGCATCTTGGAGATGCGTACGACCCATCTTCAGAATGTCACGGTACTCTTCTGATTTTTTCTCAAGCTCCGATGCAAGATGCTCGAGTGCTGCGAGGAAGACGAGCCCCTTTGCCGCGAGACAGACCTTGATGCCCGTGGGGAACGAGTCGTTCGTCGACTGCGCCATGTTGGCGTGGTTGTTCGGCGAAATGATGTCATAACGTCCCTTCGCCTCGCCGCGCAGCTCGAGTGCGCGGTTGCAAAGCACCTCGTTCATGTTCATGTTGACGGATGTGCCCGCGCCGCCCTGAATCGGATCGACGGGGAACTGATCGATGTGCTCGCCCGCAATGATCTCGTCCGCCGCCTTCACAAGCAGATCGCCGATGTCGTGCGGAAGGCGTCCCGTGTCTATGTTCGCGAGAGCCGCCGCCTTCTTCACCTGCGCGAGCGCCACAATGAAGTCCGGATCGAGCTTCTGTCCCGTGATGTGGAAGTTCTCGATGGCGCGCATCGTCTGTACGCCATAGTAAACATCATCGGGCACTTCAAGGTTGCCTAGGAAATCGTGTTCGGTTCTCATAATCATCTCTCCTTTGACAATAGAACCATTTCCATCTTCTAGAATTTATGATATCATAAATAATGAATGCAGTAAAATTGAAAGAAACGAATTTACTTATCGAAAAAAACAATAAAGGGGAGGATTTGCGTGGAACTTCGAAATATTAAAACATTCATTCATGTAGCAGAAACAAACAGTTTTACCGTGGCGGCATTGCGCGAAAATTATGCGCAGTCGACTGTCACGCAACAGATCCAAATGCTCGAGCGCGAACTTGGTGCCTCGCTCTTCATCCGTGCGGGACGCCGTATCACGCTATCAAGTGCGGGACGCGCATTCCTGCCCTATGCCTATCGTATGGCAGCACTGGAACAGGAGACGCTCATGCAGTTTTGCAGTACAGGTGAGCCGGAGGGGGAGTTCTTCCTCGGTATCATCGAGACCATTGCCACCTCACGGTATATGCAGCGCATCGGTATGTTCCTGCGCAAGTATCCCAAGGTGCGCCTGCATGTCGCCAATGATACGGCACCGCATCTGCGCAAGGCGCTTGTGCATGGCGACATCGATATCGCCATCCTGTTTGATCCATATCAGGAAGGGGATAGCCTGCGCGTCCTGCATCGCAGTCCGTCTCCGGTCGAGTTCATCGCTGCCATCGACTCGCCCTTTGCCCATCGCCCCGTACAGCTGCATGAACTTGTGGACAGTACGTGGGTGCTCACCCAGCGCGGAACAAACTACCGCAAGAAACTGGAGGAGGATCTCGCAGAGAGAGGGCTCTATCTGCGTGACCGTGTGGAGATTGGTACGAGCAAGACCATCATCGACTTTGTGGCGGCGGGACTGGGGCTCTCCATCCTGCCTGCCGTCGCCGTTGCCGATGCCGTGCGCGAGGGGTGCATTGCTGTGGTCCATGTCGAGGATTACGAGATTGCGACGCAGCTGCAGATTCTCGCTGCCGGAGAGCGATGGCTGCCGCATCCGCTTGCGCTGCTTGCGGAGGACTTTGCTGCGGGACTTGAGGAAGAGGGATAGCAAAAAGCGGAACTGCCGCTCAGGAGTTTCCTGAGAGCAGCTCCGCTCTTTTTCATTCATGGGAGAAAATTGTGGGAGATCAGTGAATCTCGATCTGCTTGCGCGCCGGTGCCTCTGCCGTCTTCGGCAGGTTCACCTGCAGCACGCCGTCCTTGAACTCGGCGTGGATGTTCGCGTCGTCGATGCCGTCGATGTAGAACGAGCGGCTGACCTCGCCCGTATGACGCTCGCGGCGGATGTAGTTGCCCGCATCGTCCTTCTCATCGCTTGACTCCGTGCGCGAGGCGGCAATCGTGAGATAGCCGTTCTCGTAGTGGAGGGCGATGTCGTCCTTCGTCATGCCCGGCAGATCGGCAGTCAGCTCGTAGTGATCGCCGCTGTCCTTCACGTCCACCTTGAACGAGCTTGCCCCCCAATTCGCAGTGGGGAAGTCATCGTGGAAGAAGGAATCGCGCATCGCATCGAAGAGGGCAAATGGATTTGCAGCGTCACGCTGTGCAAGAGAGCGCCGTCCGGAAAAAGGTACCAGTCCAAACATTGTAATCAACTCCTTAGAGATTTGCGGCATATGCGATGTTTGGTATTCGATATGCCATTCAGTTACTTTTGATTGGGAAGGTGCTTTCGTATCACCTTTCGATTGTTATTATACACGAATAAGTCAAAAAGTCAATAGGTCAAAAAGAAAAAATTGAAAAATTTTTTTGGAACGATATAATGGGGAAAGTATCAGCAAATATCGTTTCACAAGGAGGATATGAAATGTCAGATAAAGACGTACTCTTCATCGGCTATCCGAAGTGTTCGACCTGCCAAAAGGCGGAGAAGTTTCTGCGTGCGCACGGGTGCAACGCACCGATGCGTGATATCAAGGCGGAGAAGCCGACGGCAGACGAGCTGCGCGCGTGGCACACGAAAAGCGGGCTGCCGCTGAAGCGTTTCTTCAACACGAGCGGTATGATCTACCGCGAGCTTGCACTCAAGGACAAGCTGCCCTCAATGACGGAGGAGGAGCAGTACGCGGTACTTGCGTCGGACGGAATGCTCGTAAAGCGTCCGCTGCTCATCATGGGGGAGCGCGTGCTCACGGGATTCCGCGAGAAGGAGTGGGCGGAGCTGTTTGAAAGCTGACGGAAAAGGTGTAAGATAGGAAGAAAAGTATTTGTATTTTCTGAGAAAGGAATGCGGTTATGAAACGCGCGTATATGGACGGTATTCTCTACGCCCTGCTCTTTGCGATCCCGGCGTATATTCTGGGACTGTACTTCCCGATTGTGGGCGGGCCTGTATTCGGCATCCTGCTCGGCATGCTCTTCGCGAAGAAGCGACGTCCGAAGGCGGTGGAGGAGGGGATCAAATTCACGGGCAAGAAGATTTTGCAGTATGCGATTATCCTGCTCGGCTTCGAGATGAATCTCTTTCATGTGGTCGAGGTCGGGGAGCAGTCGCTCTATGTCATGATCTTCACGCTGCTTGCGGCGTTCGGCGCGGCGTTCCTGATGGGAAAGGTTCTGGGGATGGATCGCGATATGACCGCGCTCGTCGGTGCAGGCACGGCGATCTGCGGCGGCTCTGCGATTGCAGCGGTTGCGCCCGTGATTGGGGCGAAGGATCGGGATGTTGTGATCTCGATTGCAACGATTTTCTTCTTCAATGTGCTTGCGGTCTTTATCTTCCCGTTCCTCGGACATTCGATGGGGATGTCCGACTTCGGCTTCGGGATGTGGGCGGGCACGGCGATCAACGACACTTCGTCGGTCGTTGCGGCAGGGTATGCGTACAGCCATGATGCGGGCGCGTACGCGACCATTGTGAAGCTGACGCGCACGCTGATGATCGTGCCGGTCTGCCTGTTCTTCGCGCTGCTCATGATGCGCAGCGCGGCGCAGAGCGGTGCAGGTTTTTCGCTGAAACGCATCTTCCCGATGTTCGTGCTCTACTTCGTGCTTGCGTGCATCGTGAACACGACGGGCATCATCCCCGCCGAGGTTTCGCATGGGCTTGGGATGCTCGGCAAGTTCTCCATCGTGCTCGCGATGAGTGCAATCGGTCTGAACACGGATCTGCCGTCCCTCCTCAAGCACGGGACGCGCCCGCTCCTGCTTGGCATGGTCTGCTGGATTGCGGTCGCGGGTACGTCGCTCATCGTGCAGCATGCGTTGGGACTTTTATAAGGAGAGATAATGATGGAAGAACATGAAATCGAGCTGCGTCCGTTCCCGCCGTTCCTGCCACCGCATGCAACGGTGATGATGATGGGGACATTCCCGCCAAAGCCTGAGAAACGGACGATGGAGTTCCACTATCCGAATTTCCAAAACGATATGTGGCGCGTCTACGGGCTGGTATTTTTCGGCGATGCGATGCACTTTCAGCATGGGGAAGAAAAGGCGTTTGATGCGGAGAAGATCAAGGCGTTCCTCACCGAGCGCGGCATCGCCTCCTGTCCGACGGTGCGCCGCGCGATTCGCGAACACGACAATGCCTCGGACGCGTTCCTCGATGTGGTGGAAAAGGTCGATCTGCCCGCCGTGCTCGCAGAGATTCCGCACTGCCGCCGCATCTGCACAACGGGCGGCAAGGCGACGGAGATCCTGCTCACGCTGCTTGAGACAGATGTCAAGGCAAAGGACTTCAAGACGGGGGAAACCATCTCTGCGCGCTGCGGCGACCGTGATCTCCTCGTCACGCGCCTGCCGTCCACCTCGCGTGCCTACCCGATGAAACTCGAAAAGAAGGCCGAGGCATATCGGAAGTTTTTCGTTGCGGCGGGGTTTACGGTGGCATAATAAAACGAGGATTGCTGTGAATGGCAATCCTCGTTTTTGTCAGCTCACAATGGAGCACTGTTCGTTTTCCAGTAGGTGAAGCAGTCTGTTGGAAGGGCCGGAGGGATGATTTTTTCCAGACTCCCAAGCCTCAACGGTGCGGCAGGAAACACCAAAGTAAGAAGCAAATGTCCTCTGGGTTACTCCTTCCCGCTGACGAATGGACTTGATTCGTTCTGCCGAATAGATGGGAACGGTTTCGATTTCAAGGCTGAGATGGTCTCGATGGAGTTTGGTTCCATCACCTTCAGCATCCGCAATCGCCTCGTCTATCGCGGCAGACAACATGGAAAAGGCTGTACTCATTCAGACGACCTCCTTTACAGTTTTTTTCGAGTTGATCAATTTTCTTTTTGAGTATGTTACATTCCGCAGGTGAAAGGTTCTCCTGTTCATTTTTTGCAAAGACGGCAAACAGATAGATTCGCTCGTGCTCTTCAAAATCGACATAGCAGACACGGACACTGCCGCTTTTTCCGCGATGCTCGTAGGCAAAACGCATTTTACGCAGGCGACCTGTGCCTGGAATTACATCACCGAGCTTTGGATTTTGCAGGAGTTCATACTCCAGCCGGCGTAAATCTTCATCTGTAAAATTGAGGCGCTTCCACTCTCTTAGAAATATGATCGGCTGAACAAATATTCTGGATAGCTTCAGTGGACTCACCTGCCTCTTAGTAGGAGTCTACTACGATTGAATCGTAGTTGTCAACATAAAATGGCACGATATGAGCGGATACTCATACCGTGCCATTTTATGTACGGTTCTTAAGGAATCGCTGATAAAATAGACCCTCCGATTGGCGTAGATTTTTTCGTCGAAGTGCGGGCAAAAAATGTGTCAAGATGGTAGCGCTGAATTTATCAGTGCTTTCCTAGCTGCGTTCGATAGACTCTTGCAGTAGTTCACAGATTCCTTGGTGCATATTGTATGGTAACGATATGCACCTCTTTCGTTTGCTTGATTATGCGATATACGATCGTATAGTTTTTGACGAACAGCTGGCGGTAATCTGCCTTGGCGTAGATTCCTGTGCGGCGTATGGCGCCGCGTTCAGGCATATGCTCCAATGTGAGAATTGCGGATTCCAGTTCGTCAATCAATGCGAGAGCGTGATCGGGCGCAAGTAAATTTTCCGCAATATAGGCGTAGATGCTGTCTAAATCACGGTATGCCTTCGCGTAGATTTTTACCGTGTATTTATCCAATGTGTTTTCTCCGCAGAGAGGGAAGTGCATCACGCGCATCGAGCAGAACTCCTTCGGCAGTGTACTCTGCTTCAGCTTCTGTGATCGCCGTATCAATTTTGACGGCTTCCAGCATTTCCTCATAGGTTTCCATACTCATCACAACCAGATCTCCATAACCGTTCTTCGTGATGAAAAGAGGTTCTCGTTTTGCATGACAGAGGGCAGAAATCTCTGTGGTGTTGCGAAGATCCGTAATTGGTCTGATTTGCGGCACGTCAATCACCTCCTGTTTGAACATAATTATAGCAGAGTTCTGCACAGAAATACAAGCCTTCCTTACAAGTAAAACCGGCACGGAATGAGCGTTTGCTCATTCCGTGCCGGTTTTTGCATTTTTTTAGAAAAGATCCTTGGCGAGGACGATGGTCTGCTCGCGCGAGGGACCGACGGAGATGATGCCGAGGGCGATGCCCGTGATCTCTGCCATGCGCTCGAGGTACTTGCGCGCGTTCTCGGGCAGCTCCTCGTAGCTGCGGATGCCGGAGATGTCCGTCTTCCAGCCAGGGAAGGTCTCGTAGACCGGCTCAACCTCGGCGAGGACGTTGAGGCTCGCGGGAACGCCTTTCAGCAGCTCGCCCTTGTACTTGTAGCCCGTACAGATCTTGATCTCGTCGAAGCCGTCGAGGATGTCGAGGCGCGTGACCGCCATGTAGTCCAGCCCTGAGAGCAGTCCCGCGTGGCGGACGACGACGGCGTCGAGCCAGCCCGTGCGGCGCGGACGCCCCGTGACGGTGCCGAACTCATGCCCTGCCTCGCGCAGCTTGTCGCCGATCTCGTTCAGCTGCTCGGTGGGGAAGGGACCCTCGCCGACGCGCGTGCAGTATGCCTTGACAATGCCGACGACCTTGTCGATCTTCTTCGGCGCAACGCCTGCGCCGATGGTGACACCGCCCGAGATCGGGTGCGATGCCGTGACGTAGGGATAGGTGCCGTAGTCGATGTCGAGCATAGTCGCCTGTGCACCCTCAAAGAGTATTTTGCGTCCCGCCGCAATCTCCTCGTTGACGAGGGGAATCGTGTCCGTGACGAGCGGGCGCAGACGCGCGGCGTAGCCCTCGTACTCGGCGAGCACCTCGTCGTAGTCGAGCGGCTCATGCGCATAGACGGCGGCGAGTTCGCCGTTCTTGACGTCGAGGTTCTTCTTGAGCTTTTCCGCGAAGGTGTCCTTTTCCATGAGGTCGCAGACGCGGATGCCGATGCGATCGTCGCGGTCCATGTAGCAGGGACCGATGCCGCGTCCCGTCGTGCCGATCTTGTCTGCGCCGCGCTGCGCATCGCCGATGCCGTCCATGAGGCGGTGATAGGGCATGACGACGTGCGCGCGGTCGGAGATGCGGATGTTCGACACGTCGATCCCGCGTGCCGCCATGGCGTCCATCTCCTCCAGACAGATCATGGGGTCAAAGGCGACGCCGTTCGCGATGATGTTGTGCGTGCCCTTGTAGAGGATGCCGGACGGCAGGAGGCGCAGCTTGTACTCCTCCCCGTTTGCGACGACGGTGTGACCTGCGTTGGAGCCACCCTGAAAGCGGACGACGGTGTCCGCCTGACTTGCGAGGTAGTCGACGATCTTCCCCTTGCCCTCGTCGCCCCACTGTGTGCCCGTGATAACGATGGTTGACATGATTGAGTCCCCCTTATTTCTTTCCCTTAAAGACCAAAGCGCGCAAAGATGGAATCCACATGGCGCAGGAAATAGGTATAGTCGAAGCAGGCGTCGATCTCGTCCTTCGTGAGATGGGCGGAGATGTCCGTGTCCTGCTCGACGTTCGTGCGGAAATCCTCCTTTTCAAGCCAGCGCTTCATGGCGTTGCGCTGCACCCAGACATAGGCGGTCTGGCGCAGGATGCCCTTGTTCACGAGTGCCGTGAGGATGCGCTGACTGTAGATGAGTCCGCCCGTGCGGTTCATGTTGTGCAGCATGGCGTCGGGGTAGACGAGGAGCTTGTCCACGATGCCCGTCAGCTTGTGCAGGCAGTAGTCCACGTTGATGGTCGCATCGGGCAGGATGACGCGCTCGACGGAGGAGTGCGAGATGTCGCGCTCGTGCCAGAGTGTCATGTCCTCGAGTGCCGCGACGGCATTGCCGCGTACGAGGCGTGCCATGCCCGAGACGCGCTCGCAGTTGATGGGGTTGCGCTTGTGCGGCATGGCGGACGAGCCCTTCTGCCCCGCCTTGAAGAACTCCTCCGCTTCGCGGATGTCCGTGCGCTGCAGGTTGCGAATCTCGGTTGCGATTTTCTCCATCGTGCCCGCGATGATGGCGAGCGTCGTGACGAACTCAGCGTGACGGTCGCGCTGGATGACCTGCGTTGCAAGGCGGACGGGCGTGATGCCGAGCTTCTTGCACGTCAGTTCCTCGATGCGCGGGTCGATGTTGGAGTAGGTGCCGACCGCGCCTGAGAGCTTGCCGACGGAGACCGTTTCCTTTGCACGCGTGAGGCGCTCGATGTCGCGTTCGATCTCCGCGCTCCACAGGAGCATCTTCAGCCCGAAGGTCATCGGCTCGGCGTGGATGCCGTGCGTGCGCCCGATGCAGGGCGTATGGCGGAACTCCTCTGCGCGGCGGCGCAGCACAACGCGGAACGCATTCAGATCGTCCAAGATGATTGCGGCGGCATCGCGCATCATGACGCAGTACGCCGTGTCCTTCACATCGCTCGAGGTCAGCCCCTTGTGGATGTATTTCGAGTCCTCGCCGACGTTCTCCTCGAGATTCGTGAGAAAGGCGATGATGTCGTGGTCGGTGGTCTTTTCGATCTCATTGATGCGTGCGACATCGAACTTCGCGTTCGCCTTGATGTTCTCCACGGCGGCGGCGGGGATCTCGCCGAGCTCCGCCATCGCCTCACACGCGGCAATCTCCACGTTCAGGATGGTCTGCCACTCGTTCTGGATCGACCAGAGATGCCCCATCTCCGGACGCGTATAGCGTTCTATCATTTGTGTCCTCCTGCTCATGTAAATGAACATAACCCAACATTCATATCATATATCGTGTGGCGTGGAATGTCAATCACGCCTTTGCCACGCCGCGGAATACATACATAATTAGTCCTTTACTCTCATTTTCATTTCATACAATATGCGTTATAATGATATAAAGAGAGGGGGGCTTTACGATGGCGTTTCGGCGGATTCTCGCCGTGGGCGATGTTCACGGTCATATGGAAAAGTTGTATACACTTTGGAAAAAGATCGCATTTGACGATAACAAAGATATGCTCATCTTTCTCGGCGACTATATCGATCGCGGCGCTGCGCCCGTCGAGGTGCTGCGCTTCGTGCGGACGCAGGTGGAGCGCTATGAAAATGTCCACGCGCTCTGCGGCAACCACGAGGCGATGATGCTCGGCTATCTGAAAGAATATGGGCTGGGCAGGACGCTCCTCGGACACTTTGATGTCTGGCTGATGAACGGGGGCAAGGTGACGAAGAAGCAGCTCGCCGCACTCCCGGCAGCGGAGCGCGAGGCACTGATCACATTTGTCAAGGCGCGGCCGCTCTATTTCCGCATGCAGCACGGCGGGCAGAGCATCCTCTTCGTCCATGCGGGCGTGCATCCCACGCGGGAGAAGCAGACATCGAACGATTTGCTCTGGATTCGCGATGAATTCTTCGAGCGCTATCGCGGCGCGGAGCTTGTCGTCGTGGGGCATACGCCGACGCAGGCGATCGGCGGGCGCGACATGAGCCGCAATGTGCCGCTCTTTCTGTCGAACAATATCATTGCGTGCGACACGGGCTCGTTTCTCCCCGGCGGGCGGATCAGCTGCGTGGATGTTGCACGCTATCTCACACTGCGCGCGGACGGGCATCGGCTCTCGGAGGAGGAGCGCCTCTCCTGCTATGTGCAGAGTGCCTGAGACAACAATGATAACGGATGATTACACACACAAGGCTTTATGATTGAGGTGTGATAGTTATAGACAAGGGTATGTGAAGAAATGGAAGAAAAAAAGCAGATCAATCGGCGCCGCTTTATCAAGGCTGCGGTGGCAGCGGGGGTGCTCGCGGCGGGCGGAACTGTGCTCTGGCAGTTCGATCCCCTGCGCGGGCTGCGCGATGCGGCGCTGCGCCAGTTCCCGGGCATGTTCTATGTCGAGCGCCTGCGGCAGGTCGTCGCGGCGGATGCGGGACGTGGGCGCGTCCTTATGTGGGAGGTGACCTCGCCTGACGATCAGCAGACGGTAGAGCTGCGCGTGCAGGGCACGGAGGATGTGCGCCGTTTTGCCGCAGAGAATGCGCGCTTTACCGACGACGGTACCGAGGTATACCAGTATGTGGCGGAGCTTGACCTCACGCCGGGCGGCTCCTATCAGTACCGCATTACGGCGGGTGATGCGGCGACGGACTGGCAGACGCTCTATGCGCCGCGCGCAAATGAGAACTACAAAATACTGATCTTTCCTGATTCGCAGTCGAGTGACTATGCGGACTGGAAGCAGCTCGCACATCTCGCGTGGGCACGCAACACGGACGCGCAGCTTTTTGCCTGCATGGGCGATCTCGTGGACAACGGGGAAGACCGCCTTCAGTGGACGGAGTTTTTCGCAGGGGTCAAAGAAATGCAGTGCTCGATTCCGATTGCGCCCGTCATGGGCAATCACGAGACGTACAACCTCGACTGGAAGGTGCGCCTGCCCGAGGGGTATCTGCACTATTTCAAAACACCGCGCAACGGGAGCAAGGAGTTCGAGCACTACTATTATTCGTTTGACTACGGCGACGTACACTATATCGTGCTCTGCACGCAGCAACAAGAAATCAATGCCTTTAAGGAGGGGCTCGTCGCCGAGCAGCTTGCGTGGATTCGCCGCGACTTGAAGGCACACCGAAAGCGTTGGAACATCGTCCTCATGCACAAGGATGTGCTGCAGTATCGCATCAACGGACGCCCCGAACGCGCGGAGGGCATTGATGAGGACAACGGGCGCGTGTGGATGCCCGTCTTTGACGAGCTGGGGATTGACGTTGTGTTTACGGCGCACCTGCATACGTACCGGAATCGTGGACATATCTACGGCTTCGAGAAGCGCACGGCTAAGAAAGGTCCGCTCTACATCCTCACGGGTGTCGCGGGCAATGTGCGCTATCCGAATCTCTGGATTGACCATGCCTTCGACGAGGTGACACTGCCGCAGCCCGAGACGGACAACTATCTCACGATGGAGGTCTCGCATGACGCACTCGAGGTCGCGTGCTTCCTGCCCGACGGCACGGAGATGGATCGCGTGCGCGTGACGAAACGATAGGGCTTGAAAAGATTTGCGTTCTGTTGTATAATACGCATAGAAAAGGTGCTATCGTGTAAACGGTCAGCCCTTGCATAGTTGGAAAGTAAAACCGCCTATAACTTGGCTGCTATGGGGCGGTTTACTTTTTTATCAGTAATACTAGAACGACAAGCAACAAAAGCGTAATATTTGTTTCGTTCATAGTCAATCACCACCCTTCCGGGCTTAGGGAACCACTGATAAATTCAGCACTGCCATCTTGGCGTATCTTTTTCGCCCTCTCATCGTCGACAAATCCTCCACATAGCCCTTGCTATGCGTCCGGTTTGTCTCCTTGACAGGGCAAAAAATCTGCACCAATCTGACAGACTTCATTTTATCAGTGATTCCCTAGATTGACCGTCCACCGAATAGGTAGCACCAACTGCATTATAACACATGAGACAGTCTGCGTGCTGTCTTTTTTTTGAGCAAATGTATGTAAACCAAATAAAATAATCTAGTTGACAATAAACCTCCAAACGTGTATGATAAAGCAAGTTTATTTCGCCGATAAATACATTTGGAGGTATCTGAACATTATGAAACTGCGAGAAATAATTCTTTGTGGGCTATTCATTGCACTTGTTGCGGTTGGGGCATTCGTCCGCATCCCCGTTGGGACGGATGTGTATACGCTCCAATTCCTCTTTACGCTGCTCGCGGGGCTGATGCTCGGCGCGCGCCTTGGGGCGCTCGCGGTGGGGACGTATGTACTGATGGGACTCGTCGGCATCCCTGTTTTTGCCTCGGGCGGCGGTCCCTCGTATGTGCTGCAGCCGACGTTCGGCTACCTCGTGGGCTTCATCGTGCAGGGCTGGGTGACGGGCGCATTTGTCCGCACGGGTGCGCCGACGTTTCGCCGTGCACTCACTGCGTGCCTTTTGGGCATGGTGGTGGTCTACGTCTTCGGTATCTCGTATTTCTATTTTGCGTCGAACTACATCATCGACGCGCCGATCGGCTTCTGGGTGGCGATCTGGTACTGCGGCGTGCTGCAGGTGCTACCGGATTTCCTGCTCTGCCTCGCGGCGGCGTACATCGGCGTGCGCACGCAGAAGGCGGGGCTGTGGCTGTAGATGAATGCCGCCGCATTTCTATCCGTGCGTACTCCACGCAAACGCTTAGTTACGCAAGCGGTCGGGCACTTATCTGCCTAAATACCTGCGGACTTCTTAAACGCGCGCTACGCGCTTGAACGAAAGAAATCCGCAGGGGGCAGAACGTGCCCTTGCTTCCGCTTGCTCCACTAGGGTTTGCTTAGGAGCGCCGCACGGATGCGTTTCCTCACAGTATAACGGTGTTTGAGGAACGTAAATACAGGTATTGATGTGAACAAGGAGAGCATGATGGGCAAGGCATTATTTATCACAGGGACGGGCACAGACATCGGCAAGACCTACGTCACGGGGCTGATTGTGAAAAAACTGCGCGGGGCGGGGCTTCGTGCGGGCTACTACAAGGCGGCACTCTCGGGCGCGGAGGTCGGTGCGGACGGGCAGCTCCTGCCGGGGGACGCGCTTCATGTTGCGCAGGTCGCACAGCTTGCGCCGGAGGATGCCACCGTCTCCTACATCTATCGCGATGCCGTATCGCCCCATCTCGCCGCAAAGATCGAAAACCGTCCGATCGACTTCGACGTGGTGGAGCGGGACTACCGCGCGGCGAAGGCGCGGACGGACTATCTGACGGTCGAGGGGAGCGGCGGCATCATCTGCCCCCTGCGCTGGGACAATGAGGAGCACGTCATTCTGGACGATCTCGTTCTTCGTCTCGGACTCTCTGCGCTTGCCGTCGCGGACGCGGGGCTCGGCACGATCAATGCGGCTGTGCTCACGGCAGAGCATTTGAAGATGCGCGGTATTCCGCTCGTGGGCTTTATCTTCAACAACTGGACGGGCGGCACGATGGAAGAGGACAATGTGAAAATGGTCGAGGCACTGACGGGTGCGCCCGTGCTCGCGCGTGTCCCGCATGGAGCGGATGCTCTGCCGATGGCGGCGGAGGAACTTGCCGCGCTTTACAACTGAGAGGAGAGCTTTTATGCCGACGATTGAGGAGCGTGACCTGCGCCATATCTGGCATCCGTGCGCGCAGATGAAGGACTACGAGGAGCTGCCGCCGATGGTGATCGACCACGCAAAGGGGGCGTGGCTCTACGACGTGCACGGGCACGCATATCTCGACATCATCAGCTCGTGGTGGGCGAATCTCCTCGGGCACGCAAACGAGAAAATCAACGCGCGGATTGCGGCGCAGCTTGAGCGTCTCGAGCACGTGATTTTTGCAAATTTCTCGCACCGCGGCGCGATCGAACTCGCCGAGCGTCTGGCGGCGCTTGTGCCCGAGGGGCTGACGAAGTTCCACTTCAACGACAACGGTTCCTCTGCGGTCGAAGCGGCGCTCAAGATGGCGTTCCAATACTGTCAGCAGACGGGTCGCACGGAGAAAACGCGCTTTATGTGCCTCACGGAGAGTTATCACGGCGAGACCATCGGTGCACTCTCGGTCGGGAGCATGGATCTCTTCGCCGAGATCTACAAGCCGATGATGATGGATAACATTCACGTCGAGGCGCCCGACTGCTATCGCTGCCCGTTTGGAAAGGAGCGCGGGGACTGTGCGTGTGAGTGCTTTGTCCACGCCGAGCGTGCATTCGAGGCGCATGGGCATGAGACGGCGGCGATGATCGTCGAGCCGCTCCTGCAGGGAAGCGCGGGGATGCGTATCTATCCCGAGGAGTACCTCAGAAAGCTGCGCATCCTCTGCGACGCGTACGATGTGCTCCTCATCGCGGACGAGATCGCAACGGGGTTCGGACGCACGGGACGCCTCTTTGCGTGTGAGCGCGCTGGCATCTCGCCCGATATTATGTGTCTCTCGAAGGGGCTGACGGGCGGCTATATGCCGATGTCGATCACCATCGTAAAAGAGAAAATCTACGAGGCGTTCTATGCGGACTGGAGCGAGGGCAGAGCGTTCATGCACTCGCATACCTACGCGGGCAATCCGCTCGGGTGCGCGGCGGCGCTTGCCGTGCTCGACATCCTCGACGAGGAGAATGTATTGGAGTGCGCCGAGGAAACGGCGGCGTGGCTCACGGAGCGCATGACGGATGCCTTCGGCGCACATCCGAATGTCGGCGAGATTCGCCACATCGGGCTGATTCACGCGGTCGAGCTCGTCGAGGATCGCACAGAGAAGCGCCCCTTTGACGGGAAACGCCGTCTCGGCTACGCGATCTATCGCCGCGCGCTGAAACATGGACTGCTTCTGCGCCCGCTCGGCGATGTCCTCTACTTCAACCCGCCGCTGAATATCGGCAGAGACGACCTCGAAATCGCCATCGCGCGCATGAAGCTCTCGATGGACGAAGTGCTCGGCGCATAAAAGAGATCGAGTAGGAGGCGGTGATTAGCCGCCGTCCTCACACACCACCGTGCGTACCGTTCGGTACACGGCGGTTTCAATAGGTTGCGTGTACA
>CAUVFG010000015.1:0-16410 GCA_963551125.1 uncultured Selenomonas sp.
CCCGTGCACTGTAGAAAATGCAGGAATCCGTCGTATGCCCCGGCGTATAGCGCACCTCAAGCGAAAAATCGGGATTTGCTGCGAGTGCGATCGTTTCGCGGTCGGCAAATGTCCTTACATCCGTGAGCGTGACAGCACCGCCGCTCCAGAGCGAGAGATTCCAGTTCGGGTCGCCGTAGTAGCGCGAGCTGTCCTCGGCGGCATAGATGGGCGCACCGGCATGCACGGAGAACTCCTCCGCGCCGCCGATGTGATCGAAATGGCAGTGCGTGAGCAGGAGCCGCTCGATCGTCCAGCCGCGCATCTCTGCGTGCTCGGCAAGCAGCTCGCCGTCAGAGCCCGCGTCGATGAGAAAGCCGTGCTGTGTTGCATCGTCGATATAGAAAAAGGCATTGGTCGGAATCATGTCGCCGACGGTCATACATTCGATCATGCGGATTCTCCTTTTATCCAGTCATAGGCACGGCGCGGGTCACCATTGGTGAGATGGATGATGCCGCAGTAGACAAAGCTGCTCTTTTGCAGACAGTTCTGCATGGTCGCATTGTCCGCGTGGGTGTCCGCGCGCAGATGGTCGTACTGTGTGCGTGCAAAGTCCAAAATCCTGCGGAAGACACCGCTGACTGTGCCGTCGCTGCCCGCGCGGTGGATGGTCGCGTACGGCAGCTTGCTGCGCCATGCGCCCTCGATGTGTGCATACGTCGGGTCGTCGCCTGGGATGAGTGCAAATACGGCATGGAGATCCCCCGCCGTATTTTCCAGGACATAGCTCACGCCGCGCAGGATGTCTGCGCGTACGATTTCCTCCGACGGATAGCCGCCGCTCCACTGCGTCATGTTGCCCGTGCGGCGCATAAAGGCGCGTGCCGCCTCGTAGATGCGCAGGATGTCCGTGACATCCCGTTCTTCTGCCTGACGTACCATAATGTACCACCCCGTTTCTACTCATTTTACACGATTTGCCTATATTTTGAAAGAAGTGTTTGCGGCACTCTGAAAATAATGCTATACTAAACGCGCTTTCATTGGAGGGGAGCCTGAGATGAGTACTTGGCTGATCTACGCGCTGCTCTCGGCGCTGTGCGCGGCGTTCGTGTCCATCTTTGGCAAGGTGGGCGTGGCGGGTCTTGACAGCAGCGCCGCAACGGCTGTGCGCGCCGTAATCATGGCGGTATTCCTCGTCGGTGTCATCATCGCCGAGGGGCATACGGCTGACCTCCCGCAGGTGTTCGCGGACAAGAAGGCGCTGTTCTTTGTCGCACTCAGCGGCATTGCGGGCGCGCTCTCATGGCTCTTTTACTTCCTTGCACTCAAGGATGGTGCGGTGACGCAGGTCGCACCGATTGACAAGCTGAGCGTCGTTTTTGCCGCCCTCATCGCCATCCTCGTATTCGGTGAGCGCGTGAGCTTCATGCACGGCGTTGCGATTGCAATGATTGCGGCGGGCGGACTGATACTGGCAATATTTCCATAAAGGAGTTGAAATGGAGACACTGATTCAACCGGAAAACACATGGGTTCTTTTGTCCGTCATGATGGCGGCGGTTGCTGCCTCGATCTACCTCGAGCAGCGTTATACATGGGCATCGCGTGTCACGGGAGCAGTCATTGCGCTCGTCATTGCGCTGGTGCTCGTCAATACGGGTGTCATTCCCTCCGCCGCATCGATCTATGACGATGTCGTCTGGGGGTATTTCGTTCCGCTCGCGATTCCGCTCCTGCTGCTCCAGACGAATATCCGCAAGATCTGGCGCGAGACGGGGCAGCTGCTCGCGATCTTCCTCATTGGCTCGATCGGGACCATCGCGGGCGCGGTGATCGGCTGCGCCCTCCTGCAGCACTCCATTGACGGGCTGCCGAAGGTGGCGGCGATGATGACCGGTTCCTACATCGGCGGCGGTGTCAACTTTACGGCACTCGCGGATGCGTTCAAGGTCAGTGGGACGCTCGTCTCGTCGACCATCGTTGCCGACAACCTCAATATGGCGATCTACTTTTTGATCCTGCTCGGGATTGCGAGCAATGCTCTCGCGCGTCGTCTCTATGAGCATCCCCTGATCGACGAGGTGGAGGAAAAGGGCGTGTCGGCAGAGGGCAAGACTCTCGCGGCGGCATACTGGGGGCGCAAGGATGTCTCCCTCCGCGACATCGCCATGTGCATTACCTATGGTGTTGTCGTCGTGACCATCTCGAAGTTCATCGGCAGTACCTTTGCGACGCTGGTTCCGGCGGACGGCGGGATGCTTTCGAAGATGTGCAGCACCTTCCTCGGCAGTCAGTACGTCTGGATTACATTGCTGTCCGTTGCCTTTGCCAGTTTTTTTGAAAAACTGGCAAGCTCCATGCATGGAGCGCAGGAAATCGGCACGTTCTTCATCTATATGTTCTTCTTCATCATCGGTGTGCCCGCCTCCATCATGGAGATCTTGGTCAATGCGCCGCTGCTCTTCGTCTTCTGCTTTATCATGGTTCTCGTCAATATGCTGTTCTGCCTGATTGGTGGGAAAATATTGAACTTCCCGCTCGAGGACATCCTCATTGCGTCGAATGCGAATATCGGCGGTCCTACGACGGCGGCGGGCATGGCGATCTCGCAGGGGTGGACACGCCTCGTGGGTCCCGCGATGCTCGTCGGCACGTTCGGCTACGCCATCGGAACGTACATCGGCATCATCGTCGGCAGTATGCTTGGGGCATAATGAAAACGGGGCTGTTGCACGAGTCAAAACGACTTCGTGCAACAGCCCCGTTATTCGTCTGCATATAAGAGTGTGAGTGTGCCCGTTGCGCGTGTTGCAGCGAGATCGATGACGCGCTGGTTGCGCGAGCCGCGAAAGTGCAGCGTGAGGTCGCGCTCCTCTTCGCGATAGTCGCCGTCGACGAGTA
Source organism: uncultured Selenomonas sp. (assembly GCA_963551125.1). GTDB lineage: Bacteria > Bacillota > Negativicutes > Selenomonadales > Selenomonadaceae > Centipeda. The sequence continues at coordinate 2,887 of CAUVFG010000015.1, forward strand.
CGTCGAGCTCGTCGAGCAGAGCGTTGATCGCAGGGTTTTGCTGTGCGCGCAGCTCTTCAAGCGTGTAGCCCGTGTAGCTCCATACATCCAGCCCCCGCGCATGCGCTCCGCGTGCAAGCGGGAGCAGCGCCTCTGGCTGCAAGAAGGGCTCACCGCCGCTGAGGGTGAGCCCTGTGAGGAGTGGATTCTCGTCGATCTCTGCGAGCACCGCGCCGACGGTCGTCATGCGTCCGCCCGTGCGCGGCTGCGTGCCCGGATTGTGACAGCCCGGGCAGCGGCGTGGACAGCCCTGCGTGAAGACCGTCAGCCGTATGCCCTCGCCGTCGACAATGGAGTCGCGCGCAATCCCCGAGATGTGGATCTCAGTGGAGTCCGTGCTTGACGCGTTCATGCTCTTCGGCCTGCTTTGCATTGTTCCAGCGATCCGTGGTGCCGACGAGATAGCCCGTGATACGGCGGACGCGCTCGAATTTCGGCTGGCGCATCTCGTAGCCGAGGGTGACACGGCCGTCGTCCGTTCCCGTGATGGAGAGGCGGTCGAGCTTCTCGTTCGTCTGACCCTCGATGTATGCGATGTAGTTCTCAACCTCGTGCGGAGTGATGTCCGAGAGACCGTTCACCGTGACGTTGATATCGTTGACAATCATGCTGCATTCTCCTTTTTGCGCTCCTATACGGCGCGTTTTCTCTCCGGCGTTCGTGTGCCATTTCGTGAGGATTATACAACATCTAGTGGGCACTCGTCAATAGGAAAACTATATATAGTTGTTTGTACACAGACTTATCCACAGGGATTTTTTGGGAATCGGGGTACTGCTGCACGCAGAGGCCGATGGGAAAAGGCGCGGCGGACATGGGGCTGAGAAAAAGTTATCCACAGTTTCCCTAGGGAGAATCTGTGGATATTGTGGATAAAAGGGGCACTGTATACACCGTTACCTCTCTGTGTGAGCGGCTTACTGTGGAGAATTGTTTGTTGCCTCATCCTGCTCCTGTATGATGGTCCGGATCGGATAGGGGATGTCGATGCCCTCTGCGCGGTAGCGCACGGTGAGCGCCTTGATGAACTCGTGCTGGATGATGCCCTGATGGTCGAACAGGCTCGATGGCAGGATCACGATGAAGTTGATGGAGGAGTCTGCGAATTCCGTATAGCGTACAAGCGGGGTCGCATTGGGATTGTCATCGACGCGTGCGAGGACTTCCTTCGCCGTTTCGATGGTGATGCGCTCGACGGCGGCAAGATCGCTGTCATAGGCGACGCCAACGGGGATGCTGATGTTGATGTTCTGCGTGGGCAGGCTGAAATTCGTGATGTTCGCGCCCGCAATGGTTTTGTTCGGGATGACGATGGTGTTGCTCGCCCCGAGCGGGATGATGGTGGTAAAGCGCCATGTGATGTCCGTGACGCGCCCCTCCTCGCCCGTGCTGAGGCGGATGTAGTCGCCGATGCGCAGCTGTTTCGAGAGGATGAGGTGGAGTCCGGCGAAGATATTCGCGAGCGTCTCCTGCAGTGCAAGTGCGACCGCCATACCGCCGACGCCTGCCGCCGTGAGGATCGGTGCGATGGAGATGCCGTAGTACTGGAGGATGACGAGCAGCCCCATGGCGTAGATGACGCCGATGAGGATGCTGTTGAGCAGCGTCGTCTTTGGGAGGTTTCTGCCCGAACGCTCGAAGTACATGGTGACGACGCCGTCGACCGTACGCGCGATAACGCGTGTGATGGAGAATACATTGCTCGTAAAGAGCAGATACGAGAGCAGCTTCGTGAGTGTCGGGGAGATCTCCACGGCATCAATCGCCCAGTAAAGACCGATGATGAAGCTGAAGAAGATGGGGACACCGTGCATGGAACGAATGAGGACGTATTTCCATGTGCTTTCCTCCACCGCGAGATGGTGATCGATGTAGCGACGGATGAAGCGGTCGGCGATGATGCCTGCCGTGAGGGCTGCGAGCACGATGCTCGCGGGGACAAGGAGGAGTTCGACGAGGGTGTCGAAGTCTAGCGTATGTGAGAACATGGTCAAGGGGAAATTCCTTTCAAAATGCAGTCAATGCGCCTGTGCGGCGAGAAATTCGTTATGCGCAGCCATCAGGCGCATAGCGCCGACCGTGCTTGTGATGGGGCAGCTGAATGCGGGCGCATCCGGCACAGCCGCACCGTGGTAGTGGCGCGGTGGGTCGATGATGGAGACGGCACAGCCCTCAGCGCGCATCCGAGAGGAGAAATGTCCGTTGATGACGTTGAAAAGCTCGCCGACGGCATCGACGGCAAGCTCGTCCATGCCGTCGAGAGAGACACCGCTATAGCCGCTTGCAAGCGCGTAGAAGGCGTCCACGGAGGCGGCAAGGGCGACGATCAGCGGATTGCCGTCTGCGTCAAGCCGCTGCGATATGGTGATGTAGAAGGCATCTCCCGCCTCCGTCTGCACGGATGCTGTCACGCGTGCGTAGTCGGAGAGCCCTGTGAGGAATATCTCGGTATAGCGTTGGTAAAATGCGCTCATTGCCCCTCCATCGCCTGCCTCATCTTGGTGAGTGCTGCCGTGATTTCATCGTCGGCGTAAGGCTTTTGGATGAACATGAGTGCATTGTGCTCATTTGCACATGCAATGTTCTCCGCACTGGCAGCCGTTGAGAGCATGACGACGGGGAGGTGGGGATGTGTCCTGCGCAGACTGCGCAGAACACTGCAGCCGTCAAGCTTTGGCAGGATGATGTCGAGAAAGACGGCGTCGGGATTTTTATCCGCAATGCGCCGCAGCGCTTCCTCTCCGTCGCGTGCCTCGATGACCGTATGCCCGCGGTCAAAGAGCTCCGCCTTGAGCTTGATGCGCACGAGGCGCGAATCGTCAACAATCAGTATTTTCATCGGAGAGCTCCTTTGTGGGCAGAGCCGCCGCCCCGAAGGCGTGCGGGAGCAGTTCGGCAGGGGTCATAATGTGCACGGCTCCGCTGAGATTTGAGAGAATGATGCGCTTGATTGGAAACTCCATGAGCATCTGGCGGCACATACCGCAGGGCGCACATGGCTCAGGACTGTCTGCGATGACGGCAAGCGCCTCGAACTCCCGCTCGCCCGCTGTGATGGCGGCGGCGATTGCCGCGCGCTCGGCGCAGATGCCGACGGGGTAGGAGGCGTTCTCGACGTTGACGCCGCCGTAGACCCTGCCGCTTCGCGCGAGGAGCGCTGCACCAACGGCAAAGCCCGAGTATGGCGCATAGGCGTGGCGGCGAAACTCTGCCGCGCGTGCGATGAGGTCACTGTCGTTCATGTCATTTCCTCCTTAGGAAGCACTGATAAATTCAGCACCATCATCTTGACGCATCTTTTTTGCCCGCACTTCGGCGGAAAATCCTCCACAGAGCACCACTCTGCGTCCGGTTTTCCGCCTTGTTCGGACGAAAAAATCTACGCCAATCTGACGGACTTCATTTTATCAGTGATTCCTTATAATTCAAGCCCGGCGCGTTTGCGTGCGTGATATTCGCGACCCAAGATGCCGAGCACGACGAGGTTCTCGTAGACGCCGCGATGCAGGATCGTCTCGCGGATCAGCGCCTCGCGCACCATGCCTTCGCTCTCGTAGAGATGGAGGGCGCGTGCGTTGTAGTCCTTGCAGTCGAGCCATGCGCGGTGTGCGCCCATGTCCTCGAATGCCCATGCCTTCAGGAGCTTCATCGCCTCGTGCCCGTAGCCGAGGCCTTTCTTCCCGATGATGACATGTGTCCACTCCTGTTCCTTCGATTCGAGCAGCAGCCCCGTGACGTGAAGATAGCCGACACGCTCCTCGCTTTCACGCTCCTCGACGATGATGTCCATCGCTGCGCGGCCCTGCGTGACGATCGTCTCGTGATCTGCGCGCGAAAACGGGACGATGTAGTCGCTGTTGTCCTTTTCTTCCTGCAGGGTACAGATGTAGTCGATATCTGCAAGTTCTGCGCGGCGCAGACGCAGGCGCGAACCCTCTTTCAATATTTCTGCCATAAAATCTCCTTTACTTCGACCGACTTCCTTTATTTTACATTAAACGGGCATGGAAATGCAAGGCATCTGTGCCGGCATGCGTAATTATAGATTGACGATACGGGACGAACATCTTATAATGGAAAGACAAAATTGGGAATGTATGTCGAATGGGAGGCAGTGCATGGCAGCACAGAAAAAACCGTCGGTACGGGATGTGCTTTGGCGCAAGAAGCACGCGCGCGATCGGATGCTCGACTTGGTGGGGCATCTCTGTGATGAGGCATGGGCGATTTTTGAAAAGGTTGCCTCGGATCGCTCATCCGGTTCGAACGATGCCGTTGTTGCGCGTGAGCTCGGATTGCGTCTGCGCTCCCTCGCCTATCTCATCGAGGGCGAGCACTATATTGATCGCATTGCCTTTGAGCTGCAGACGAGGGAATCCTACATGACCGCGACCGAGGTCGCACACGCGTATGTTGCGGAGATGGTGATGACCTATCTCGACGGTATCCTGCTCTATGGGCGGCAGTGCAAATGGGATAACGAAGTGCTGCACGAGGAGTATCGGGATTCGCTGGAAAAATCTCTCGAGGAGATTCGTGCGGCGCTCATTCCCGTGCCGCCGCAGTCGATGGATGACCCCTCTGCCGACGGTTGATTAAAACAGAGTTTAGGAGGCTTGCCGCTGATGTTCGGTATGTCAATGGATATAGGAATCGACCTTGGCACGGCAAATGTGCTCGTCTATGTCAAGGGCAAGGGGGTTGTTCTCAGAGAGCCCTCCGTGGTCGCGGTGAACCGCGATACAAATCAGGTGCTCGCCATCGGCGAGGAGGCGCGACAGATGATCGGGCGCACGCCCGGCAACATCGTTGCAATCCGCCCGCTGCGCGACGGCGTCATCGCGGACTACGACATCACGGAGAGTATGCTGCGCTTCTTCATCGAAAAGGTGGTTGGGCGCAACATTGTCTTCCGTCCGCGCATCATGATCTGCATCCCCTCGGGTGTGACGATGGTGGAGCAGCGCGCCGTGCAGGAGGCGGCGGAGCAGGCGGGCGCACGCCACATCCAGCTTATTGAGGAGCCGCTCGCAGCGGCGATGGGCGCGGGGCTGGACATTGTGGAGGCGCAGGGCTCGATGGTTGTCGACATCGGCGGCGGAACGACGGATGTTGCGGTCATCAGCCTCGGCGGCGTTGTGACGAGCGAGAGCATCCGCCTTGCGGGCGATACGTTCGATGAGGATCTGATCGGCTACGTCAAGCGCGAGTTCAACCTGCTCATCGGCGAGCGTACGGCGGAGGAGATCAAGATCCGTGTCAGCGCGGCACACACGGCGGCGCGCCGTGAGCAGATGGATGTGCGCGGGCGCGATCTCCTCTCGGGGCTGCCGAAGAATATCACGATCTCGACGGCGCAGGCATCCTCCGCCATAGAGAGCTCCGTCATGCGTATTGTGGACTGTGTGAAGAAGGTGCTCGAGGAGACGCCGCCGGAGCTTGCGGCGGACATCATGGATCGCGGCATCGTGCTGACGGGCGGCGGCGCACTGCTCTATGGCATGGCGGAGCTGATTCAGCGCGAGACGGGCACGCCGACCGTTGTGGCGGACGAGCCCATGAGCTGCGTGGCACTTGGCTGCGGCAAGGCACTCGATATCTTCGATAAATTTGACGGCAAGGCGACAAATACGAGCTTTGGGCGAAAAAAATAGAGGAAAAACGAAACGCACAGCGAAATTATATTAAGATGAACGGCTTTCGGGAAAAAGAGGGATGAACTATGTGGAGAGGACTCTATATCGCGGCGTCCGGTATGATTACGGAGACGAAGCACACGGACATGATCGCGAACAATCTCGCCAATGCCGCGACGACGGGCTACAAGCGCGACGATATGGCAATCCGCGAGTTCGAGCCGATGCTGCTGCGCCGCATCAATGACAACTCTGCCGATACAAAGGTGACGAGTTTCAAGGGCTTCCGCGTGGAGGGGAATCGTGCGCCGATCGTCGGTACGCTCGGGCTCGGGTCTGCCGTGGAGGAGATCGCGACGGATCATCTGCAGGGCGCGATGCAGACGACGGGCAACACCTACGATGTCGCTATCTCGGGCGAGGGGTACTTTGTCGTAAATACCATCGACGGTCCGCGTTATACGCGTGACGGTGGGTTCTATCGCTCCAACTCCGGCCGGCTGCAGAATATGCGCGGGCAGGATGTCCTTTCCTCGCGGGGACGTCCGATCACGATTCCGAAGAATGCACAGAACGTGATGATCGCGAGCGACGGGCGCATCTATGCGAATGGGAGAGAGATCGGGCAGATCGATGTGGTCGCATTTGACGGCAAGAATTCTCTTGTCAAGCAGGGGGACAACCTCTATCGCCCGCAGGGCGGTGCACAGCCGCGCCCCGCAACAGGAACGGTGGAGCAGGGCATGCTTGAGATGTCGAATACGAGCGTCGTCACGGAGATGGTCGAGCTCATCAACAACTACCGCGTCTACGAGGCAGGGTCGAAGGCGGTGCAGACACAGGACACGCTGCTCGACAAGGCGGTCAATGACGTCGGTCGCACGAGTTAAAAATTTTTAAGAAAAACGGCAACTCATCCGATATAAAAGAGTGAACTACTTGTAATCATTCCTTGGAGGGGGACATCGACTATGATGCGAGCACTTTGGTCTGCGGCGTCCGGCATGAAGGCGCAGCAGACGCATATGGACATCGTTGCGCACAACATTGCGAACGTCAATACACACGGCGGTAAGAAGGTGCGTGCGGAGTTCCAGGATCTCGTCTATCAGACGCTCCGCGAGGCGGGCGCGCAGAACGGCGCAGACTCGCAGTATCCGACGGCACTTCAGGTCGGCCTTGGCACACGCGTCGCGGCGACCCAGCGCGTCTTTACGCAGGGACCTCTGCAGACGACGGACAATCCGACGGACATCGGCATCCAGGGCGAGGGGTTCTTCCGCGTCACGATGCCCGACGGCACCACGGCATACACGCGTGACGGCACGTGGAAGCTTGACAGCGACCGCCGTATGGTGACGACGGACGGCTATCTGCTCGCCGACGGCATCACGATCGGTCAGAATGCACCGCTGGACTCCATTACGATCTCGGGCGACGGGCGCGTCTCCTACCGTGAGGCAGGTCAGACGCAGCAGCAGGAGGCGGGGCAGATCACGCTCGCGCGTTTTGTCAATCCGGCGGGACTCACCTCCATCGGTAAGAACCTCTTCGTCGTGTCCGACGCCTCGGGCGAGGCGATTGAGTCGAACCCCGGTGTGGATGGCGCGGGTACGCTCACGCAGGGAACGCTCGAGATGAGCAATGTGCAGATCGTCGAGGAAATGGTCGAGATGATCATCTCCCAGCGCGCCTATGAGTCCAACTCCAAGGCAATCACGACATCGGATTCGATGCTTGAGATTGCAAATTCGCTCAAGCGTTGATTTTTAAGCGGAGCAAGATAACAGCCATTCTATGCCTATGGAGTGGCTTATTCGCTTTTCTGTGGGCGGGCACGGCGTTTGCCGCATATGGCGGCGCCACACAGGAGGAGCGCTTTCCGATGATCCTGTCCGCCGCGCAGCTCTCGGCGCTCGCCGAGCAAAAGATTGCAGAGAAGCTGAACGACATGGGCGAAACACGGCGGCATGAGCTGCATCTGCAGCGTGCGGCGTCGACCATGAGTCTGCCTGCGGGCGAGGTGACCGCCGTTGTCGAGCTCCCGCGCGGTCTGCCCTATAGCCGCGAGTTTCCGGTCGCCTTTACCATCTATGTGGACGGCGTTCTCAACCGGCGGGCAACGAGCTACTACCGTCTGACCGTCTATGACCGCGTGCTTGTCGCAATGACGGACATCCGCGCAGAGACGGCGATCTCCGCGGCAAATGCGCGCGTGGAGGAGCGGGCGGTGGATACCCCGCCGGAGCTCACGCTCACGGACTTTGCGCGGCTCGAGGGGCGCGTGGCGGGGCGTTACATCCGCAAGGATGTAACGATTGCACCGAATATGCTCGCAATGCCGCTTGTCATGCGCGCGGGAAACCCCGTAGAACTGGTGCTGGACACAAATGGCATCGTCATTCGCACCGAGGGTGTGGCACTCGAGTCGGGGCGCATCGGCTATGAGATCCGCGTGCGCAACGTGCGCTCGGGCAAGATCCTGCGCGGCAAGGTGATCGATGCGCACACGGTTCAGGTCATCGGATGAAATTCCCTATCAATTTTCCATAAGGAGTTCGATATGAGAAAACAAAAATGGCTCGCAGGGATGCTGGCTGCCGCTCTTTGTACGGCAAGTATCGCCCCCGTTGTCTCGGCAGAATCCCTGTGGAACAATCCGAGCGGTCATCCGACGAAGAGCCTGTTTGCCGACCACCGTGCGACGGGCATCGGGGACATTGTGACCATTGTCATCAGTGAGTCGACAACGACCTCGGCGACGCGCAGCTCCGCGAATGAGAAGAGCGGCTCGGTGAGCCTGGGCGCGGGCATCGGCATCTTTGATTTCCTGCAGGCGGCATCTGCCAACTCATCGGATAAATTCAGTGCAAAGGGATCGGCCTCTTCCACGAACCGCGTTGCGGGCAATGTGACTGTCACGATTGTGGATGTGACGCCGAACGGCAATTTCGTCCTCGAGGGCACGCAGTCCATCTGGCAGAATAAAAATGAGCACAAGATTGTCTTCCGTGGCACCTGTCGCCCCGAGGACATCTCAAGTTCAAATACGATCCTCTCGACGCGCGTTGCTGATGCAACCGTACGCTTTGACGGCAAGGGCCCCCTCAACGCGAAGCAGCGGCAGGGCATCCTGACCCAGGTCTTCAATTTCCTGTTCTAATTGGGAGGTGCTTTTATGAAAAAAACATCCATCCTGTTGCTCCTCCTCGCGCTTGTCCTGAGCGCCATGCCCGGGATCGCCTCGGCGGATTCCGCCGTGACGCGGATCAAGGATATCTCCAAGGTGCAGGGCGTGCGCTCCAACCAGCTCATGGGCTATGGTCTCGTGGTTGGTCTTGACGGCACGGGCGACGGCTCGAGCTCGGGCGAGACGGTGCAGTCGATTGCAAATATGCTGACGACCTACGGTATCACGGTGAATACGGGATCACTCAAGCTGAAGAACGTTGCGGCGGTCATGGTGACGGCGACCCTGCCCCCGTTCGTGCGCGAGGGCGATACGCTCGATGTGACGGTCTCCTCGATCGGCGATGCAAAGAGTCTGCGCGGCGGCACGCTGCTCCAGACACCGCTGCGCGCGGGCAACGGCGAGGTCTATGTCGTTGCGCAGGGCGGTGTCTCCACAGGGGGCTTCTCGACCTCCGGCGGTGGTTCGAGCATGTCAAAGGCGTTTCCAACGGTCGGCATCGCCGTGAACGGCGGCATTGTCGAGCGTACGGTGGAGGACGATGGGATTGGTGCAAGCGGACAGCTCTCCCTTTCGCTCGCACGGCCCGACTTTACGACAGCGACGCGCGTTGCAGGGGCGATCAATGCACAGTATGGCAGCATTGCCCAGGCAAGCAATCCCGGACGCGTGGATGTGGCGATTCCATCCTATTTTCGCGGAAACGTAGTCGGCTTTGTCGCCTCCATCGAAGACCTGCCCGTTCGCCCCGACAATATGGCACGCGTCATTGTGAACGAGCGTACGGGGACGATCATCACGGGCGGCGATGTCTCCGTCGATACGGTTGCCATCACACAGGGCGGGCTGACGATCCGCATTCAGGGCGCAAAAGATGTCTCCCAGCCGGGACCGTTCAGCTATGGCAATACCGTGGTGACGGACAGCTCCGATGTCGAGGTCACAGACCATAAGGGCAATACGATCATCCTGCCCGCAACGACGGATATCAGCGATATTGTGGGCGCGCTCAACACCGTGGGCGCGAATCCGCGTGAGATCATCTCGATTCTGCAGGCGATGAAGGCGGCAGGGGCGCTGCACGCAGAGCTGGACATTGTGTAAGGAGCACACGACATGACAATACAGCCAATCGGAGACAACGCGCTACTCGGCGGTGCGGCTCAGCCCTCCTACGATGCGGCGCGCATGAGTGCCGAGAGCAAATCCTTTCAGGCGTCCCTCGACGAGCTGCAGCGCAAGGCTGCGGCAACACATGAAACGGAGGCTGCGGGCTACGTCCCAAACCATCCGATGACCGCCGAGAAGCGTGAGGCGAAGGCGCTGCGCGAGGCGTGTGAGGGCTTCGAGGCGATGTTCCTCAGCATGATGTATAAGCAGATGCGCGCGACGGTGCCTGAGGGAGGCCTCTTTGGAAAGAAGTCCAACGCGCTCGAGATCTTCGAGGATATGCGCGACGCGGAGATGATGAATGCGGCGGCGAAGAGCGGTGGCATTGGCATTGCGGATATGATGTATCAGCAGCTCACAATCAAGACACGGTGAGAGAAGCAACATACAAAGGGGAAGCTGCCCGCGCAGCAACCCCTTTTCTTATTCTTAGTTTGGAGTATATATGCGTATTTTAAAGAAAATCCTTGTGCTTCTGGCGGCGCTTCTGTTGACAGCGTCCTCCTATGCGTGGGCGGCGGGGCTGAACGCGCTGCGCACCTCGAGTACGGTGGAACGTGACCGACTCGTGTTCGATTTCACGGAGATGCCCCTTTACGACGTCAGACTCTCTGCGGATGGGCGCGCGCTGACCTTTGACTTTGCGGATACGGATGCGGCAAAATTTGTGCGTTCTTCCGTGCACACGAAGCGCATCGACGCTGTCTCCTATGCGTCGCGTGGCGGTCATTTCTATGTGACCGTTACGATGACGCAGGGCATGGGCTATAGCATTGGCAATCTGATGAATCCCGCGCGCGTCTTTCTCGATGTTGCACCTGTGGGGACGAATCCATCGAAGCCGACGCCCGTGCCCGCGCCTGTAAAGCCGACGACGTCTGCGACGCCAACGCAGGGAACGGGCGGGGATGCACCGGCAAAAGAGCCGAAGAACCCCGCGCTTCCAATTCTGAAGGAAGAAACGATTGCGTCGGGGCTTATGCAGCGGACATACATCTATGCGGATGAGGACGGGCAGGTGACGGCGTACTTTGTCGAGGCAGACACTACAAAATATAATGTCCGTCTGGCGCTTGCGCGCGGCATCATCCCCGGTCGACAGACGGTGAGTGGAATCGCGCGCGACACGAATGCGGCTGCGGCGGTGAATGCCTCCTACTTTGCATCAGACGGCACCATTCTAGGCGTGACGAAGATCGACGGTACGATTGTGGGCACGACCTACTACGACCGCAGCGCATTCGGCGTGATGCCCGACGGCTCCTTTGTGTTCGGTACGGTTTCCTACAATGGCACGGTAAAGATCGATCAGGTGACGCTGCCCATCTCGGGGGTCAATGCGGAGCGCGGCGAGGACGGACTCGTCATCTACAACCGCGCCTACGGCAGGACGACGGGAACGAATCCGTACGGTCTGGAGTATGTGATTCGCGACGGGCGCGTGGCGGAAATCAATACGAATGACTCTGTGATTCCCTCGGACGGCTACGTCGTCTCCGTACACGGTTCCTCGATGGACGCCTTTGCAGCAGCGGGGACGCGCATTGGCGATCCAACCGTTCTCACGGAGCAGACGGGGACGATGTGGGATCGCGCCGTGCAGATTGTCGGTGCAGGACCGCGCCTTGTCGAGAATGGTGCCGTTCATGTCACGGCGGGCGAGGAGGATTTCCCGGGCGACATCCGCTACGGACGCGCGCCGCGCAGTGCCGTTGGGGTGACGAAGGGGGGAAAAGTGGTCTTTGCCGTGGTCGACGGGCGGCAGGAGGACAGCCACGGGCTGACGCTAACGGAGTTTGCCGAGCTGCTCGTGAAATTCGGCGTGCAGAATGCAATCAATCTCGATGGCGGCGGCTCCTCGGCGCTCTATGTGAACGACGGTGTTGTCAACTCTCCCTCGGATGGAGCGGAGCGCGCGGTCGGCAGTGCGCTGATTTTGCAGAAAAGATAATTTTCGCGCAGTTGAGAGAGCCATGAAATAATTTTGACGGTCTCATCGCAATATGATAGAATGTGTGAAGGTTTACGGAATCGAAAAAAGTTGGCGGAGCGCACTTGTGCTCGATGTAGGTGATACAACGTTGAAGAACGACATGTTTGATGTCATACAGGCAGATCTTGAGGAATTTGAACCTGCGCTTGCAGAATCCATTATCTCTGAGACCGAACTTATAACGGATGTGGGGGCACATCTTGTCTCCTCGGGGGGGAAGCGTCTGCGCCCCGCCCTCTTCCTGCTTGCGGCGCACGGCGGTGCAGCATTTGACCGTGCGCGTGCCATGCCTGTTGCCGTTGCGCTCGAGCTGATTCACACGGCATCCCTCGTGCACGATGATGTCATTGACGAGGCAGATACGCGGCGCGGCGCGGCGACGACGAATGCGAAATGGGGCAATCAGGTTGCAATCCTCAGCGGAGACTATCTCTTTGCACGCGCGTTCAAGCTCGTCGCGGAGGCGGGCTATGATTCCTCGGTCTATGTCAAGCTCGCGCATCTCGTCTGCACGCTGAGCGAGGGCGAGATCCTCCAAGATCATACGGCCTATCAGGTGCCCACGAGCGAGGATGCCTATTATGAACGCATCCGCAAGAAGACAGCGGACTTCCTTGAGATCTGCTGTGAGCTCGGCGGCACCATCGGCGGCATGCGTGCGGCGGATACGGAGCGGATGGCGCTCTATGGGCATGCAATCGGCATGGCGTTCCAGATCACGGACGACCTGCTCGACTACCGGCATACCTCGGAGGATATCGGAAAGCCCGCAGGGCATGACCTCGCGCAGGGCTTTGTGACACTGCCCGTCATCCGTGCACTTGCGGTACTGGATGAGGCGGGCCGTGCAGAGCTGACGGCTCTCATCACGAATCCGAAGATGACGGAGGAGGAGATTACACGCGCGCTCGAAATCGTGCGCACGACGGACGGCCTCGACTATGCACAGGAGCAGGCGGATGCCTATCTCGCGCGCGCAAAGGATGCGCTGCCGGAGTCGCTTGACGAGCGTATTCGCGAGACCTGCCTGATGGCGGCGGACTTTATCGGTCGCAGAGAGTTCTAGTTTCGTGTTGAAAAATATTTTAGGAGAGAACATGGCGCAGCCATGAGAAGGAGTCAGCATGTTTGGCATTGGCGTACCTGAACTGATCTTGATACTGGTCGTGGGACTCGTCGTCTTTGGTCCCGGCAAGCTCCCCGAGATGGGGCGCTCGCTTGGCAAGGGCATCCGCGAGTTCCGCAAGGCGTCGAACGCACTGACGGCGGCGATCAATGCACCCGACCCGCCGCCCGCTGCACCTGCACAGCCGGCACCGCAGCCCGCAGCACAGCCGGCTGCCGCCCCGACTGAGGCACAGGCAGCACCCACCGCACCGACGGCAACGCCAACGGCAGAAACCGCTGCGGCGGCAGTTGCGGCGCACACAGCGGCGCAGAATGCACCTGTGACAGAGAATAAAGCACAGTAAATACATTTATATTTTAGGAGGTTC
>CAUVFG010000016.1:0-16175 GCA_963551125.1 uncultured Selenomonas sp.
GTCTTGACATCCGCGCCCGTCCGATTACTGAACCCGCCATACAATCTCGGAGCATAAGAGCCGCCTGCTCCTGACTGCATCCCTTCAAGCGTCACTGTATTGTTTGTTGCGTCGCCCTGATTCGCCCAACCTCCATACACATCGGTTCCACCCCAACCACTCCATTTGGGTAAGACATTTTTCAGAATTACCTCATTGTTAGTCACGTCACCAACACTGGACTGCGAATAGCCGCCATAGAAAAGGCTAAATCTACTTGATCCAAGATCCATATTCAAGCCGTCAACCGTGAGCGTATTATTAAACACATTACCTGTATTCAAAGCACTCGTAATGGAGCCACCTGCAGCAGGATCTGGAATAACAATTGTTGACGGATTGATAACTACATCTCCACCAGTTACATCGGCAGCATATACAGATTGAAAATCTGAGAGGAGTGTCCCCCCCCCCGCGGACAAAGCAAGTGCCACAAAAAGCGACAATCGGCGTTTGCTTTTCAAATCCTTTAGCATGACAATCCCCTCCATGTCATTCCACGCCACCCATAGGCAGACTATAGTACTATAATCCTAAATATACTCCCCTTCTCATCTTATGTCAATTCCGTTTTAGGAATACAAATCTCTGTCGCACAAAAAAGCCGCCCGATCACGAGCGGCTTATCATCTTCGATTACATATCGATCACGACGAAACCGCAACCCCATGCTCCTCCGCCATCTTTCGAATGACAGCCTCCGGCAGCTCTGCCATCTGCGCCACTGTCGCAACCGGCGTTCCCGCACGAAGCATGTTCATGGCGATATGGGCAATGCCAAGCTGACGACCTTCACGGCGTCCCTGTTTTACTCCCGCCTCTTTCCCCTCCTTCCACGAGCCTTCCATATCGCTCACGTAGTCACGCTCATACTTCTCACGCTGTTCATATTTACGCCGCTGCCCCGCATCGCGCATGAACGCCTCGATCTTGTCCCATGCCGTGTTGATTGCCGCCTCGCTCATCGCAATCGCCTCCATTTCCTCATCACTGAGTTTGTTGCTGATAAAAGCCATCCACTTGTCCAGTGTCCGCATACTGCGGATATCCTTCCGCGTTACTTTCGGCAGCTCCAAAAAGTGTATCTCAAGATCCTCGGTCAGCCGATGCACGCCTGTTTCGTCATAGAGCCCATACATATGGTGGAATCCCGATAGCGGCAGATATTCATAGCCGAGCAAATTGATCGCGACCGTCCGCCGCAAATTATCGTAGTTCTCGCCCCGCCCCAGCGTGCTCTGATACAGTTTTGCCCAGTAGTACAGACTGCGCTGTCCCATGTTCTGACGTTTCTGCACTTGCACTTCGATATTGACCTGTGTTTCATCATTCGTCATACACAGGATATCAAGCGCAGATACCTTTCCGTTCTCCTCCTCCGGATCGAGTTCTCGATCCGCAAAACGCAGATCAACAAACGCCTTTTCTCCCTCTAGTTCGAGTACTGCATTGATAAACGAGAGCGTGATTTCCTTATTTTCTTTATGTCCAAAGAGGAACTTAAACAGCAGATCGTTCAGTGCGTTAAAATCTCTCGTTCGCATAACGGAATCCTTTCTCTGTCAACGCTTCCTTTGTCCTTATTATAAAGTTTTCAGGCAGTTCCGTCAAACAAAAAGCCGCCCGATCACGAGCGGCTTATCATCTTCGATTACATATCGATCACGACGAAACCTCAACCCCATGCTCCTCTGCCATCTTCCGAATGACCGCCTCCGGCAGTTCCGCCATCTGCGCCACCGTCGCAATCGGCGTTCCCGCACGAAGCATGTTCATGGCGATATGCGCGATACCAAGCTGACGTCCTTCACGCCGTCCCTCAGCGCGTCCCTCAGCGCGCCCTTCACGGCGTCCCTGTTTTACTCCCGCCTCTTTCCCCGCCTTCCACGAACCTTCCATGTCGCTCACATAGTCATGCTCGCATTTCTCGCGCTGTTCGTATTTGCGCCGCTGCCCTGCATCGCGCATGAACGCTTCGCCCCTGTCCCATACAGTGTTGATTGCTGCCTCACTCATCGCGACCGCCTCTATTTTTGTTCTCATTATCCAAAACGCCGTAAACCCCCTAACTTTAGTTATGGGGATATAAGGCGTGTCCGCCGAATTTACGTAAGTATTTGAAGGCGGACAAATACGTTTCAACTCGCCTTGTATTAGTTTTCTATAAATGGTATGATACTATCATGGGAGAAATAAAATACCATTCAAGCAACAATATAGTGTACTCATGCAAGTACCATATCGTGTTCTGCCCCAAATACCGCAGGAAGGTGCTGGTCAAGCCAAAAAACCTCGCAAAGGAAGTGACTGTATGGAATCATATCAGACGGGCTTCAAGTTCAGAATATATCCGAACAAGATGCAGCAGAATCTGATTGACCGAACACTGGGTTGCTGCCGATTCGTGTACAATCATTTTCTCGCGCTTCGGCGTGACGAGTGGATGGCGAACCGCAAGACGCTCGGCTATGTCCAGACCGCCGCTCTGCTTACGGATCTGAAACGATACGAGGAATACCGCTGGCTGAAAGAAGCGGACAGTATGGCACTTCAAGAGGCTCTTCGGAATCTCGATACCGCATACCAGAATTTCTTTCAGAAGCGGGCGAAATATCCGCGCTTCAAGTCGAAGCATAGTCATAGCCAGTCCTACCGAACGCGAAACCAAAGGAATACGGTACGCATCGTTGACGGGAAAATCAAACTCCCGAAAATCGGCGCAGTGAAAATCAAGCTGAGCCGGACGTTCGAGGGCAGGATTCTGAACGCCACCGTGAGCTGCACTGCGTCAGGCAAATACTTCGTTTCGCTCTGCGTGGAACAGGATAGAGAAAAATTGCTTCGATCCAATGATGGCGGGAAAATTGGTCTTGACGTCGGCTTGTTGGTGTTTCTGACGGACAGTAACGGGAATACCGTTGACAATCCTCGTGTGCTAAAACAATTGATGCGCAAGCTCGTCCGCGAACAACGCCAACGCTCAAGGAAGATGCCGAGATCCGTGAACCAGGGCAAAGCCCGTATCCGCGTTGCCCGCGTCCATGAGCGTATCGCCAATATCCGCAAGGACTTCCTGCACAAGCTTTCGACAAGGCTGACCGATGAAAACCAAGTGATCGCCATCGAAAGTTTGAGTGTGAAGAACATGATGCGGAATCATCGCCTTGCGCAAGCGATTGCCGACGTAAGCTGGAGCGAATTTTTCCGTCAATTAGAATACAAGGCAAAGCTACGCGAAGGACGGATTCTGAAAGTTGACCCCTTCTATCCGTCCAGCCAGATCTGTTCTCATTGCGGGCATCAGAATGCCGAAATCAGGGATCTCGGAATTAGAGAATGGATTTGCCCGGAATGCGGTTCGCATCATGACCGTGATACCAATGCCGCGAAGAACATTCTGCGCAAAGCACTGGAAAACGCGGCATAGACAGATGGAATCTCAACTACCGTCGGACAGACGGGAAGTAACGCTTGGGGAGAACGTGTAAGACGAAGCGGCTACGGTCGCGGCGCAGTGTTCGTCGAACCAAGAATCCCCCGGCTTTAGCCGTGGGGAGTGTCAACCCACTCTACACGCGCAGCCTCGGGCTCTCCTCTGAGACAAGCCTCTTCTACGCGTGCTATGCGGGCGCAATTCTCGTCACGCGCCCCTTCATCGGACGTATTTTCGATCGCAAAGGACCGGACTACACCGTCTATCCGGGGCTGCTGCTCTTCGCGGCGGGGATGTTTCTCCTTGGCACGATCACGGGGCTCGCAGGACTCATCACAGCAGCGCTTCTCCTCGGCGCAGGCTTCGGCGCGGTCACGCCAGCCCTCCAGACGCTCGCCGTACGCAGTGTCCCTGCCGCGCGCGCAGGTGTCGCCACGGCCACCTACTTCTGGTCGCTCGACATCAGCGTCGGGCTTGCCGCCGCAGGGCTCGGCGTTGTCGCCGTCACCTACGGCTACGCATTTACCTACAGCATTGTCGATGTCGCGGTCATCGCGCTCGGTGCGCTCTGCTACGCGCTGTGGCGAAAGCACAGTAAAAAAAGAAGCGGCTGAGCCGCCTCCTTATCAATCTGTATTGCCGTCCGTCGGGCGGTTTTTTTCTTGCAGTTTCTCGCGAATTTCCTTCTCCCGTGCCTCACGCGCTTTCGTTTTCTCCTTCATCCGCTTTTCATACGCACGCTTGTCCACAGCCTCTAGGTATTCATCTGGAATGCGATCCAGAGCCTTTGGTTCGACGGCGTAGAGTTTCTTGTAATACTCCTGCGCCTTTGCCGTATTCTCCATCTCATCATAGAGTTCGGCGGCAATCAGATAGCCGTATGGATTCTTTGCATCCGTCGCAATCGCCTTCTGCGCGTCGGAGAGAGCTCCGTCTCGGTCGCCGAGCATACGGCGCACATCGCTGCGGTTCAGCCATGTATAGACATCCTTCGGATCGTCCGCAACGCCCTTGTCCGCATCCGAAAGCGCACGCACCGCGTCGCCCTCCACGGCATACGCACGCGCGCGGATGACGAAGCTCTGCGCACGGTTGTCATCGCTTGGTGCAGCAAAGACGCGCTCCATCAGCGCGAGCGCCCGCTGACTGTCGCCGTAGTCGCTGTAGGCATCGCTGTTCTCACGCATCTTCTTGATCGCCTTTGCATCGGCATTCTCCACTGCCGCACGCTCTGCAGCGTGTGCATCCGCACGCACTTTCTCCTCGGCGCGCAGTTTCTCGCGTGCGCCCGTCTCCGCCTCGTGCGCATACGCCTCGCGCACAAGTAAGACGAGTTGCTCCCCTGCCCGCTCCTTTGCAAGGAAGTGCACGAGCAGCTCGTTCACGCGCGCATCGCCGCCGAGCGTCGCGCCGCCGTCCCGCGTGAGAGCCAGCCCCCAGTCCTCCGCCCGATCATAGTCATGAAAGGCGCGCGCGAGTGCCCCCCCGACGAGATAGGCATTCTCGGGGCTGTTGTCATAGTCCTCATCTGTCCATGTAACCGTCAGGAGCGGCGTTCCGTCGATGCAGACCGTCTTGCGGTCATGCACAGTGACGTGCCCCGCACTGTAATCCGTCATAAAGCCCGCAAGTTTTTCCTCACGCCGTTCCGTCGCAGGGTGATCGGAGAAATCATCCTGCGGCAGATCCTTCTGTGTTGGATCTTGGTACTCCTGGAGTTCCTGCGTCACATAGGTCAGGTAGTAGCCCATACGCGCCATTGCCGCCGCCCCGCCGCCGGGGTTGAAGCCCGCACTCGTCATGATGCGGAAGCCGCCCTCATCCGCCTCGTATTCCGTGGGGAGCGTAACATTTTTCGCAATGGAGTATCCCACGAGCGCGTTAAGCTTGTTCCAGTCCATCAGGCCAAAATTCATGTTGAGGAAGCTGAGCCCGTAGAACTGCGCTGCCGCCTTGGCATAGTTGTGCGCGCTGTGCTGGCGGATGCCGTGCGTCATCTCATGCCCGAGCACGGCGGCAAGCTCATCCACATTGCCGTTCAGCCCGCGAATGAGCCCGCGGTTGATGCTCACGTAGTCCGTCGGATAGCAAGCGGCGTTAAAGACAGGGCTGTCCGTCACCGCCCATGTAAATGGCAGTGAGTTCACGCGCAGCACATAGTCGCCATCCCTCACGAGGCGTTCCATGATGTTGTCCACAAGTTCGATGTCGCGTGCATTCCGCGCGCGCCCGTTTTCCGCAACATCCTGCCGTCGGCTCTCCTCCTGCGCATGAACATCGTTGCCAAGTGCAAGCACCGCGCCGAGCGCCGAATGATATGCACCGAGCACGCCAAGTGCCTGCGCCGCAATCCCCCACGCGTCAATCGCCTCTGCGCGCGCGGGCGGGAAAAAGACACTCCCCGCGATCACAAGAGCTACGATAAGAGAGCTTGCTGTTTTTCGCATCATTACTGCCTAACGTACGTCTGGAGAAAGCGCGCGCTCTCAAGATCTTCGCGTTGGATGCAGTAGTCCACCGCCGTTCGTCCGGTCTTGTCACGTACTGCAGCATCTGCGCCCGCATCGAGCAATATTTTGAAAATCTCCTGCCGCGTGCCCGATGCCATCCACTGCGACGCAAAATGGATCAGAGGTGTTTCCCCCTCCCGCGTCGTTACATAATTCACGTTGATCCCCTGTGCAATGAGATACCGCATGATATTCATGTCATCCGCCGAGGAGCCAAGCGTAAAAAGCGCATTGAAATACCCTGCACCATAATTCCATGTTACGCCGTTGATGTCCGCGCCCCAATTGTGCAGATACTGGACAAGTGTAAGATCTCCCTTGTCAGCAGCTGCCACGAGGTACGAGCGTGTATAATTACTGCCTGCATCAAACACATACCCCTGCACGTCTGCGCCGCGCTCCAAGAGAAACTGGATTGTTGTCCGATTGTTGATCCCCATTGCTCTGCCGAGCGGCGTCGTCCCCTTTGCCGTATAGTAGGCGTTGATATTGACCCCTTGGTCAAGCATCAGCTGCATCGTGTTATAGTCCCCCCGCTCCATCGCGAGGAAAAACATACTCTCATCCGTCGTGAGATTGCGGTCAACAAGAGGTGTCGTAATCTGCCCCGGAATGTAGATTGCAGGGCGTGTGCCTGGCGTTGCCACAGGTGCAGTCGTCGCCGACGATACCACGGGCGCATCCGCAAAGAATACGCCCGCAGCCTCTGCCGACGGCAAAAATGCACCGCCTGCGGCAAGGGCAGCCGCCATCATCGTTGCTGTCATGAATGCTTTCATAGGAAATTCCCCCTCATCTGAAATACATTTGCACTGATAGTAATTCGTTGCGCACATTCTATTTCCTCCATATCAGCCCAATGTTCCAAAAAATCCCGCCTCTTCCTGCGATTTATGTTATACTTTAAAAAGAAACCATAGGAGGAGGAACTACAATGGAATTCAATGAACTTATTCAGGATCGATTCTCCTGCCGCGCCCTCTCGGACAGCGAGATCCCGCACGAGGTACTCGGGCGCATCTTCGAGGCGGCACGCGTCGCACCGACGGCCGTCAACAAGCAGCCATTCAAGGTCTGGGCGGTCGAGAGCCCCGAGGCACGGGCAAAGCTCGCGGAGACGACAAACTACACCTTCGGTGCGGGTGTTTTCCTCGTTGTCGGTGGAAAGCACGAAGACGCATGGGTGCGGCAATACGACGGACGCAACTTCGCCGACGTGGATGCAAGCATCGTCGCAACCTACATCATGCTCGCCATTCACAATGAGGGACTGCGCTCGACGTGGGTCGGACATTTCGATGCTCCAAAACTCAAGGAGGCATTCCCTCAGATGGCAGACTATGACCTCATTGCCATCTTCCCCATCGGCTACGCCACAGAGAAGGGCGTTCCGTCGGCACGTCACACGCAGCGAAAGCCTGCGGCGGAGATTGTGGAGGTGCTGTAGCCGCCCCTTCCTCCCGCTGTCTTTATGTTCGATGAACCGCTGTGCCGATAAGGGCGCTCCGTCATATATCAAAAATCCCCCACCGTGCGGTGGGGGATTTCTTTATCCCAAAGGGACTTCTTACTTCATGAAGCTGAACGCGCGCTTGCCCAGATAGACCGCACTGCCGCCGAGCTGCTCCTCGATGCGGAGAAGCTGGTTGTACTTCGCAACGCGCTCGGAGCGGGACGGTGCACCCGTCTTGATCTGCCCCGTGTTGAGCGCAACAGCAAGGTCGGCAATCGTTGTGTCCTCGGTCTCGCCCGAACGATGCGACGTAACCGCCGTATAGCCCGCCTTGTGCGCCATCTTGATCGCCTCGAGCGTCTCGGAGACAGAGCCGATCTGGTTGAGCTTGATGAGGATGGAGTTGCCCGCGCCGAGGTCGATGCCCTTCTTCAGGCGCTCCGTATTCGTGACAAAGAGATCGTCGCCGACAAGCTGAACCTTGTGTCCGAGCGCCTTCGTCATCACCTTCCAGCCATCCCAGTCCTCCTCATCGAGACCATCCTCGATGGAATAGATCGGGTACTGGTCAACGAGCGACTCCCAGTGCTTGATAAGGTCATCGGACGTGAACTTCTTGCCGGACTTCGGCTGATGGTAGAAGCCCTTGCCCTTCTCGCGATCCTTCCACTCGGACGACGCCGCATCCATCGCGAGCACGAAGTCCCGACCGGGCTCGTAGCCGGCATTCTTAATCGCCTTGAGGATGTGCTCGATCGTGTCCTCATCGGAGTCGAGGTCAGGCGCAAAGCCGCCCTCGTCGCCGACCGCCGTCGTCTTGCCTTCCTTCTTGAGGAGCGCCTGAAGGGCGTGGAACACCTCGGTCGACCAGCGCAGCGCCTCGCGGAACGTCGGAGCACCTGCGGGCATAATCATGAACTCCTGCGTATCCACGGAGTTCGTCGCGTGTGCACCGCCGTTGAGAATGTTCATCATCGGAACGGGCAGGACGTTCGCCTGCAGACCGCCGAAGAAGCGATAGAGCGGAATATCCTCGGACTTTGCCGCCGCATCCGAGGCCGCAATCGAAACAGCGAGAATTGCATTCGCGCCGAGCTTCGACTTGTCCTTCGTGCCGTCCACATCGAACATCGCCTGATCGACCGCATAGATGTCACTCGCCTCAATGCCGACAAGGACGGGCGCAATCTTCTCATTGACGTTCTCAACCGCCTTGGAGACACCCTTGCCGCCGAACTTCGACTTGTCGCCGTCACGCAGCTCGAGCGCCTCGAACTCACCCGTGGACGCACCCGACGGGGACGCACCACGTCCAATCGTTCCGTCCTCAAGCACGACCTCCGCCTCAACGGTCGGATTGCCGCGCGAGTCGATGATCTCACGACCGATCACCTGAGCGATTCTTAAGTAATCACGCATGAATATTCCTCCTCATCACCAAACAAAGGGAGCATCCCCTCCGAATACGCCGCTCCATAGAGCGTATTCTCCTTCTCGCTATTATACGATTTTTTTTCTCAAAAAGCAATGCAGGAGGCGCGCACAAACAGTCTGATCTGAGATATTTCTGAGAATTTTTCAAAAAACGCGATCGTCCTCTGCGATCCAAGATCTTTTCGAGATTTTTTCATTCTTAATATATCTTTTTTTGTATTGTGTGACTTGGGTTACAAAATTTTCAAAAATAATATGATATAATACAGATGTCAACGGGAACTACGAAACGTCCTCCCCGACATTTCCCCGTTGATCATCCCTCTAGAGGAACGTCTCCCTGCGTTCCTCATTGTAAGGCAAATAACCCTTACATCCCATTTCTCAAGCCGCAGGTTTTTCCCGACCTGCGCGCATCCCTTTCCAGGAAAAAGAGCCGCTTGGCACCCCGCCAACGGCTTTTTTTCTGTGTCCTTTTTTATCCAAGTGCAACATCGAGCATCATCATGAGCGAGAAGCCCGCCGCAAATGAGATGACACCCACATCGGAATGTGCGCCCTCACTCATCTCCGGAATCAGCTCCTCGACGACGACGTAGAGCATTGCGCCCGCCGCAAACGCGAGCGCATAGGGCAGAATCGGCACGATGCACGCCGTTGCAAGCACCGTGAGCGCGCCGCCGATCGGCTCCACGGCACCCGAGAGAACGCCGCCCGCGCATGCACGCCACTTCCCCATCCCCGCCGCACGCAGGGGCATGGAGATGATCGCGCCCTCGGGAAAGTTCTGGATTGCAATGCCGAGCGAGAGTGCGAGCGCCGCGCCAAGCGTGATGCCCTCGCTGCCGCTCAGCCAGCCCGCATAGATTGCACCGACCGCCATGCCCTCGGGAATGTTGTGAAGCGTTACCGCAAGACAGAGCATCGTCGTTCGCGAGAGGCGGCTGTGCGGTCCCTCCGCTTTCTTCGCGTTCATATGCAGATGCGGGATGATGTGATCGAGTGCCAGCAGGAAGAGCGTCCCCGCCCAGAAGCCCACAACGGCGGGGACAAACGAAAGCTGTCCCATCTCCGCAGAGCCTTCCATCGCAGGGATGAGGAGACTCCAGATCGACGCCGCGACCATGACTCCTGCGGCAAACCCCGTCAGTCCGCGCTGCACCGTGCGGTTGAGCGTGCCCTTGAGAAAGAAGACGCAGCCCGCACCGAGTGCCGTGCCGATGAACGGTATCATCAAGCCTTGGAAAACTTCCAGCATAAATTTCACCTCATGCCGGATATTATAGCACGTTCCTTTTTTATCGACAAATGATAATTTTTTTCATAGCTTACGCTCCACTTACAGACGCAAGCCGCTCCACCTCTTCCGTCGGGAGCTGAGTCGCTGCGGCAATCTGCGCAACCGTCAGCTTTCCCAGAGCAATCAGAGCCGCAGCCGTTGCACGCGCTGCTTCCATACGTCCTTCAGCACGTCCGGCTTCGCGTCCCTCTTCCAGCTTCTTTGCACCGAATTTCTCCATCAGTTCGCACATAGCATTAACCCCCTCCGCTTCTGCCTTAAAATAGTCTACCCTTTTGGCAAGTTCCTTATAATTCATTCGCTCCGGACGCTCACAGAAGAAATCCTGCATCAAACGCCCAAGCGGTGTATCTGCACGGTTCTCCCCGTTCACATAGAGGATATGTGCGCCGTCGTCAAATGGTCGCCGAAGCTCCTGAATGATTCGCTCCACATGATAGAGCGGATGTCCCGCTCCATAAATGTCATGCTCCATGATGAAAACGACCCACGTCTCAGGCAGCTCCGAGAACTCCGCTCCTTTGGGCAGTTCACGTGCATCCAGCATCGCGCTGTTATAACGTGCCCGACGCGCAATCGCTCCCTCAATTGCCCGCTGAACTTCACAGTCGTAAAGTTTTCCCTCGCTGTCCTCCGCCAGCACATCGAAGCGCACGCCGCGCCCGTAGAGATTGTCTACGCTTTGCTGCGTGACTACACGTTTTACTGTCAGGTCATCACGCGCAAGGAATATGCGTAGAAGAAGCTGCATCCCCTCGATGTTGTTATCGAAACAG
The DNA here is from genome assembly GCA_963551125.1 of uncultured Selenomonas sp. GTDB lineage: Bacteria > Bacillota > Negativicutes > Selenomonadales > Selenomonadaceae > Centipeda. The sequence goes on from CAUVFG010000016.1 coordinate 10,946, forward strand.
ACATTGAAAAACGTGTCATCAATGAGACGAAGTTTTTGAATCAGCGCAATGTATTCAGCCCGTACGTCTTTCTTGATAATACTCATGAAGCTCCCTCATTTCCTTTGCTATTATCATATTATGTAACAAAAAAGATCTTGTCAAGGCTGAAATCCACGAGTCACACCGATGAAATACGGCAAAAGAAACGGCTCGCACCATCATCCTGTGCGAGCCGTTTTGTATTACTCCAACGTAACAATCTTATTCTTCAGCACGTAGACGAGCGCCTGCGTACGGTCGTTGACCTTGAGCTTGTGGAAGATGCTCGTCAGATGATTCTTGACGGTCTTTTCGCTAAGACCCAAAGCCTTGCCGATGTCCTGATTCGAAAGCCCCTTTGCGATGCAGCCGAGCACGTCCATCTCACGCGGGGTGAGTCGTTCGCCACGGCTCTCGTCCCAGATCTCCTTTGCCATGCGGCTGACATCTCCGTAGACCGCCGCACTGCCGAAGAGACGTTCCGCGAGCTTCGGATAGACGAACGGGTTGCCCTCGTTGACCATGTGGATCGCCTTAATGAGGACGTTCGGCTCGACATCCTTGAGGAGGTAGCCGAGTGCGCCGTTCTTTAGGAGTTCGAGAACGTAGTTGTCACTGTCGTGAATCGTGAGCGCGATGATCTTCGTCCGTGAACGCGCCTGCTTGAGCTGCTTTGTGACATCGAGTCCTGTCAGCCCCGGCATATTGATGTCAAGCAGCAGGATGTCGGGCTTCAGCATGAGCGTACGCGCGAGGGCCTCCTGCCCGTCTTCCGCTTCACCGACGACCTCGAGATCATCCTCGAAGTTCAGCACGCGCTTAATGCCCTGACGCAAGAGGGCGTGATCGTCTGCAAGTAATATCCTGATAGCCACTGACATCTCCTCTTTTCCTTTGCATCCTGCAATTATGGGAAACACTGCGTACTTCATGTATCAGTGCTTCCCTATCCTTCATCCAGCACATGAGCTGTGAGAAAAATCATGAGTTCGGTCTCGGTCTTGCTCGTCCGCACGGAGCGGAAGAACGCACCGAGAATGGGTATGTCGCCGAGAAACGGAATCTTGGCGAGGGAACGCGATTCGTCGCTGTCGATGAGCCCGCCGATCACCATGGTCTCACCATTCCGGAGGCGGACGGTGGTGTCTGCGCTCCGCTTCTGAAAGCGATATGCCTTGAGATCCTCGACAAAGACGGGCGTACTGACCTCCGTATGCACACGCGCGACGATATTGCCGTCTGCGGTAACGCGCGGTGTATAGCGCAGGATGATCCCCGCCTCGCGATAGTCGATGCCCGTCGTTGTGACGCTGTTGGCGTTCACGACACGCGGCACGGGCACCTCCGCGCCGATGTTGATGAGCGCCTCGTGCCCCTGCACCGTTGTGATATTCGGACGTGCGAGCATCTTTGCCCTGCCGTCCGTGATGAGTGCGCGAATCGCAGCCGTGTAATAGAACTCGTAGGGAAGCCCCTCGGGTCCTCTGCCAAAGCGGATGATGCCCCCGGGCGTCGCGCCTGCGTTGCGTTCCCCGACCTGCCAATGTCCATTGGCGTCGCGTTCGGTTTTCGGGTACTGCGGCAATGCCGACCATGACCAGTCGACGCCGAGCTCCTTTGCCGCCTGCTTGGAAACGGCGACAACCCGTGCCTCGAGAGATACCTGTTTGGGGACGACATCGAGTGCCGAGATAATTTCGCGCACGGAAAGAGCCTCAGACTCCGTCCCATAAAAGAGAAGCGTATTCGTTGCCCGATCGACGAGCACGCGCCGCTGTGTGTCGGAGTCTGAGCCCTCATTCCATCTCTCTCCGTTAGTTTTCGACACGACTGCCCGTTTTCCTTCACCCGTGAGGGATAAATTTGCAGCGTGCGCGAGTTCCTCGGGATCAGCATTGCGAACGATATAGGTATACACACACCGATTCTCCGCGCGTGTATCGGGTGCGAGTGCGAGGAAAACCGCGCCATGCCGCTCAATCTGAATGCCACGCGCGGCGGCGACGAGGCGCAGCACCTCCTCCCCCTCCCCCGTCACGTGCGCTGTCACCGATCCCGTCACACTGTCATCGACAATGAGCGGAAGGTCACCCATGCGTGCCACAGCGAGCAGAACGGCACGCACATCGCCGCCCGTCACATCGATACTCACGGGCGCGGCAAGGACGGGCATGGGTAGGAGCAGCGTCCACACGAGCGCAGCCGTTATCATCCATCGTTTCATACCGTTCTACTCCCTTGTCAGCGTGATTGTACCCGATGCAGAATCGAGTGTCGCGGATCGATCCGAGAGTGCGCGGAGGGTATACCCCTGCCATACCTCCCCAATGCCGAGTGCCGCCCCCTCCGCGCCGCGTGCGAGGATCGCAAGACGTACACCGTCCGCGCCCGTCACCACACCGCGCAGAACGAGAGGAGCAGGCGGCGGCGCGGGAGGGAGGGCTGCCGTTGGAGGAAGCGGCGACGGCACAGGCAAGGTATTGGGCGGCAGCGTTTGATTTTTTTGCTCCGCTGTCGCTATCGTGGAGGGTATCTCATGCGCACGCTCGTGTGCATCCGAGAACGGATTGCGCAGAGGACTTCGTTTTGCCGCCGCCGAAAGTCCCGCGATCTCCGGCGCGCGCGGCGGCGCAGACGCCTGTTGGAGCGTGACGAGCGTCTCCGTATCATCCGGCCATAGGAGCGCAATGCCGCTGATTCCGCACAGAAGGAGTGCGCCGATGAGCGCCATCTGCCGCGCAGACAGTTCGCGCAGACGCGCGCGCCACATTTCGACCACAGGAACCTCCCATACTGCCTAAAATACAGAAAGGGACTGCCGCAGCAGCCCCTCCCCTCATGAAGGCATTGCCTTCAAAAATTTATCCCTTCAGCGCTTGCAGTTTCGGCCCCATAATGCGCTTGTACGCCTCCACGCCCGGCTGATCGAATGCGTCCACATCCGCGAGTTCGCCCTCGTAGGCAATGGACATCGCGAGCAGATAGAGCAGCTCGCCGAGATGATAGGCATTCAGCTCCGGCAGCGCAAAGACCGCGCTGTAGCGCTTGTTCGACGCGAGTGCATCCGCGTTCGACTGACGCGCAACTTCGAGCGCCGCACCCATCGTGACACCCGCAATATCCGCGAGCTTCTTCACATCGGGGAACGCATTCGGGATCACGAGGTCATCCACCCACTTGTCGATGCGGATGAACTGCACGACCTTGTTGAGCTTGCCCTCCTGATGCTGCTGCGTCTGCGCGTGCATATCGGTCGTACCGACGGCGACCACAGGAGTGCGCCCGTAGCAGACCTCCTTACCCTCCTTGTTGAACTGCTTGCCGAGCGACTCGGCGAGCAGCTGGATGTACCATTCGGAGACGGATTTCAGATAGTCGCCGTACGGCATCATGACCTCGATGTCGCGCCCGTGCTTTTCTGAGGCCGCAAATTTCAGCGCAGCATTGAGCATCGCGGGGTTCTGCCAGAGATCATCGCTTTGGCACGCCGCATCCATATCACGCGCGCCCGCAAGGAAGCTCTCGATGTCAAAGCCGATGCACGCAGCGAGCGTGAATCCGACCTCGGTGAAGACCGTGAAGCGTCCGCCCACGCCGTCCGGCACGGCAAACTGCTGCCAGCCCTTATCCATTGCGAGCTTCTTGAGCAGCGTCGGCTTCTCCTCGTTCGGGTCGGTGACGGCAACCACCTCGACCTCGATATTGTCCGCCTTCATGAATTCATCGTACATGACCATGAAGTTCGACATCGTGTCGAGCGTACCGCCCGACTTTGAGATGACGAGGAGCATGATGCGCAGGGGTCCTGCACCGTTCTTCTTCTTGATCTGTGCAACATCCTTCAGATGGTTAATGATGTCGCCCGTGCGGCGCGGGTCGATGTTGTTGCCGCTGAAATAGATGCGCGGATAGTTATCGCGCTGCTCATTCGAGAGCGAGTTCCAGAGCTCGCCGCAATGCACGTCGAAGAGCACCTTATTCCCGAGGAACGAGCCGCCGATGCCGAGCGAGATAAGGACATCCGTGTGCTCCTGCACATGCTTGCCGAGCTCCTTGAGACGCGCAATCGACGCAGGCGAGTTGATATGCCCCTCCTCGATGTAGGGCGTCTGCGAAAAGAGCACCTTCTCCGGCTCGCCGTCCTTCGAGAGATGCGCACGGATGAAGCCGTTCTTGCGCATGACCTTCATCGCCTCATGCGCCTTTTTGAGATCGTCTGCATAGAATGCGAGGTCGGCGTCTGTCACCTTGCCCTCGCCGTAGAGATTGTCATAGTCAAAGGTAAATCCGGATTTCAGTACAAGACTCATCAAAAACTCCTTCCTCTGCCAGAGCACTCAGGCACGAATCTCTGCAAGCAGTTCGTCCGTCTTTTCCTTCAGCAGTGCCTTATCCTGCCGCGTCTCGACGTTCAGGCGGATGACGGGCTCCGTGTTCGACATACGCAGGTTGAAGCGCCATTTATCAAACTCGATGGAAAGACCGTCCACCTTCGTCACCTTGCCGGATGCGCCGTACTTCGCCTCGATGCGATCCATAATAGCCTTGGCATCCGTGACCTTGCTGTTGATCTCGCCCGAGGTCGGGAAGCGATCCATACGCGCCTTCATCAGCTCGGAAAGGGTCTTGCCGCCCGACGCGCTCATCAACTCCGCCACGAGCAGCCACGGAATCTGACCGCTGTCGCAGTACGAGAAGTCGCGGAAATAGTGATGTGCGCTCATCTCGCCGCCGTAGATCGCATTGACCTTACGCATCTTGTCCTTGATGAACGCGTGGCCGCTCTTGCACATGACAGGCTTGCCGCCGAGGCTCTCCGCGATCTCGATCGTATTCCAGATGAGGCGCGGATCGTAGATCACGCTCGCGCCCTTGTTCTTCTTGAGGAATGCCTCGGAGAGGAAGCCGACCATGTAGTACCCTTCGATGAAGCCGCCCTTTTCGTCAAAGAGGAAGCAGCGGTCGAAGTCGCCATCCCATGCCACGCCGAAGTCCGCGCCCGTCTCGCGCACGACCTTTGCCGTCGCCTCGCGGTTCTCCTGCAGGATCGGATTCGGTACGCCGTTCGGGAAATTGCCGTCCGGCTCGTTGTAGACCTTGACCAGTTCAAACGGGAGGAACTTTTCCAGCGCGTTGATGATGGGACCCGCCGCCCCGTTGCCCGTGTTGACAACGATCTTGTACGGCTTCAGCTTGCTCACATCGACAT
>CAUVFG010000017.1:0-15664 GCA_963551125.1 uncultured Selenomonas sp.
GGGCAGACTCCGATCTTTCATCGGTTAGAAACGTGCGCCGCCGGGCGCACCACGCGAAAGGGGCAGCCCCAACGGGGCTGCCCCTTCGTATATTCCGCTTTCCCGTAGGAATGCAGATTAGTGGTTGAACATATTGCGCAGTGCCTGCTTGTTGACCTCACGGTTCAGCTGTGCAAGATGCTGCGTAAGCTTGATGCTTTTCGGACAGACGCGCTCGCAGTTCTGGCTGTTGCCGCAGCTTGTGATGCCGCCCTTCTCCATCAGCGCATTCAGGCGCTTCGGTGCGTCGAACTTCCCGAGCGGATGGAGGTTGAAGAGAAGCGTCTGTGCCGTCGGTGCGGGACCGATGAAGTCAGACTGCGGCCCGACATTCGGGCACGCCTCAAGGCAACAGCCGCAGGTCATGCAGTGCGACAGCTCATAACACGTCTCCGCCGTGTACGGGTTCTGAATCGGGGCATCCTTGTTGTCCCATGTGCCATCCACCTCGACCCAACCATGGATGCGCTTGAGGCTCTCGAACATGACCGAGCGGTCAATGAGGAGGTCACGGATGACGGGGAACGTGCGCGCCGGCTGTACGCGAATCGGTTGCGTGAGGTTGTCGATCAGGGCGCAGCACGCCTGCTGTGCGCGGCCGTTGATGACCATCATGCACGCGCCGCAGACCTTTTCAAGGCAGTTGCACTCCCAGACCGGAGGCGGGACACGCTTGCCGTCGACCGTCACGGGGTTCTTCTGAATCTCCATGAGGGACGCAACGACGTTGAGACCGGGACGATAGTCGACTTCGAACTCCTGCGTATAGGGGTTCTCGTTCGGTCCATCCTGACGCTCGATGATAAAACGAACTTTTTTCTGTTCTGCCATGACTTCTATCCTCCCTTACTCCTTCTTGGCGACGGCGTAGTTACGTGCACGTGCCTTGATGAGTGAATGCTCGAATTCCATGTAGCTGACAACCGGCTCCTCGGTCTTCGGATCGTAGTCCACGATGGAGGTCTTCATGAAGCGCTCGTCGTCACGGCCGTAGAACATGAGCTCACCGTCCGCGTCCGTCATGCGCTCACCCTTGTCGTCCAGCAGAATCTTCGCGTGTGCACCACGGCTCTCATCGCGGCAGCGCGCCGCCTTCGTAACAGCCATCGCATAGAGGATCATGTTGCGCAGCTGACGCACGAACATGGCTTCCTGATTTGCCCATGTGCCGTGGTCGGTGACGCCGATGTCATCCCAGCGCTTCAGGATGCCCTTGAGCTTTTCAAGGCAGATATCGAGCCCCTTGTTGTCGCGCTCGATGGAGACGTAGTCGTACATGATCTCGCCCATCTCCTGATGGAGCTTGTGCGCGTTCTCAGAGCCCGTCATATTGCGGATCTTGTCGAACTCCGCAACACATTCCTTACGCGCTGCCTCGAGCTCTTCCTCGGTGAGTGCCGCGCCAAGCTCGCCGCTGCGCGCCCAGCGGAGCGACTCAGGCCCTGCGACATAGCCGGAGTAACTTGCCGAGAGGAGAGAGTTCGCGCCAAGGCGGTTCGCGCCGTGGTACTGATGATCGCACTCGCCCGCCGCCATGAGGCCGGGGATGTTCGTGTGGTGCATGCGGTCGACCCAGATGCCGCCCATCGAATAGTGCACGGACGGGAAGATCTCCATCGGCACCTTGCGCGGATCCTGACCGACGAACTCGGAGTACATCTCAAGGATACCGCCAAGCTTGTGCTCAAGGTAGTCTGCGGGGATGTGCGAGAGGTCGAGGTAGACGCGGCGCTCATTGTTGACGCCGAGCCCCATGTGCACGCAGACCTTGAAGATCGCGCGGGAGGCAACGTCACGCGGAACGAGGTTGCCGTATGCAGGGTACATCTCCTCGAGGAAGTACCAAGGCTTGCCGTCCTTGTACGTCCAGACACGCCCGCCCTCACCGCGGCATGCCTCAGACATGAGACGGTTCTTGTCCGAACCGGGAATTGCCGTCGGATGGATCTGAATGAACTCGGGGTTGCCGATATGCGCACCCTGCTGGTATGCAGACGAAACAGCCGAGCCGTTGCAGATGGTCGACGCCGTGCAGCGGCCGAACACCTGTCCGGGGCCGCCCGTAGCGAGGATGACGACATCCGCGGGGAACGCCTTGATCTCGTTCGAATTCATATTCTGTGCGACAAGTCCGCGAACGATGCCGTCCTTGTTCTTGATTGCGCGGATGTATTCCCAGAACTCGTACTTCGTGACCTTGCCCTTGACCTCCCAGCGGCGCACCTGCTCATCAAGCGCGTAGAGGAGCTGCTGGCCGGTCGTAGAGCCTGCAAAGACCGTGCGCTTATTCTTCTGACCACCGAAGTTACGGAGGTCGAGTACACCCTCCGGCGTGCGGTTGAACGGAACGCCCATGCGGTCAAACATCTTGACCAGACGCGGCGCCGCCTCAACCATGCCCTTGACCGCGAGCTGGTCAGCAAGGAAGTCGCCGCCGTAGACCGTATCGTCAAAGTGCTCATAGACACTGTCATGCTCGCCCTTTGTATCCATGCAGGCGTTCATGCCACCCTGTGCGCAGAGCGAGTGAGAGCGCTTCACCGGGCAGTAGGAAAAGAGGTCGACCTTGCCGCCGCCCTCGCAGATCTTCAGCGCAGCGAGAAGCCCCGCCAGACCGCCGCCGATGATCGCAATGTTATTTTCTGGTACTTTAGCCATTCTTACTCTCCTTTGCTGCGCTTCTTACATGAAATAGCTGCCCATGAAGGCAAGCGTAACAAGACTCATCAGCGTGCAGAGACCCATCGACAGCGCGTTGATCACGGACTGTGCGCGCGGGCCCTTTGCAATGCCCCACGTCATGCAGAACGTCGAGATGCCGTTGCAGAAATGGAAGATCGCTGCGAGCATACCGAGTGTATAGAGCACCGTATGGAGGATTGCATAATTGCCGGACACAAAGTAGGTGTAGAGCAGGTCATAGTTGATATGAGTTCCCATGACGCCCTTCTCCCAGACACGCATATAGCCGACGTGCCAGATGAGGAACGGGATGAGCAGCCATGCCGTATAACGCTGGACGGCGAACTGCCAGTTGCGAACATAGCCATAATTGCTGGGATTGTTCTTCGCCTGCGCCGCGATGTAGATGCCGTAGATTGCGTGGAAGAGAATCGGCACGGCGATGGCAAAGATCTCAAGCCCGTAGAATACGGGACGCGGGATGAGCTCCATCATGGCCAGCGAATCATTGAACGCCTTCGCTCCGCCCAGCACCGTCGAGTTCGTGAAGACGTGCTCGAAGAGGAATACGCCGATGACGACGAGTCCGACCAATGAATGCAGTCGCCGCATGTAAAAGGTTGTGTGGAACATTTCATACCTCCTGAAATATGTAGACCTTTGGAGCCGCTGCCCCGAACCTCGTCCGAGGCAGCGCCCCCGAATGATTTGTCATGCGCCAAACCATCGGCATGAACACGTTGATGAGGATGTGCGAGGCGGAATGCGAGCCGCCTTAGATTTTCCGATAGGGTTTCTGCCCCATCTCGTAGAAGTTGTTGCCCTCGGAGTCAATGACGACGATGCAGGGGAAGTCCTCGACCGTCAGCTTTGCGACTGCCTCAGGGCCAAGCTCGGGATAGCCTACCACTTCGTACTTCTTCACGGATTTCGCGATGAGCGCCGCAGCGCCGCCGACAGCGGCAAAATAGGTGACGCCGTTCTTCTTCATCGACTCCACGACGGCAGCCGAGCGCGAGCCCTTGCCCACCATGCCCTTGATACCCTGCTCAAGCATCGTCGGCGTGTAGGCATCCATGCGGCCGGAGGTCGTGGGACCGGCCGAGCCGATCGGGTCGCCCGGCTTCGCCGGCGTTGGGCCGAGGTAGTAGACAATCTGATCGTGCCAGTCAACCGGCAGCGGCTCGCCCTTTGCAAGAGCCTCCGTCATTGCCTTATGTGCCGCATCGCGCGCGCTGATGATCGTGCCCGTGATGAGAACGCTGTCGCCCGCCTTGAGCTTGCGCGACATTTCCTCCGTGAACGGAGTCGTAATACGGATACTTTCCGCCATGAGTATTCCTCCCTAACGATAATACACAGGAAATGGGGAAACACGAACCGTGTTTCACACGATTACAGGACGCGATGTGCGTGCCTGAGTGCATGGCAGCAGATTGTCACTGCAACGGGGAGACCCGCAATGTGCGTCGCCCCCCACTCAACGTTCACGGCAAGTGCAGTTGTCGTGCCGCCCAGCTGGGGGCCGATGCCCGTCTTGTTGATCATCTCGAGGAGCTCACCCTCGAGCTTGGCATACTCCGGCATCGGATGGCGCTGATCGATCGAGCGTGTGAGTGCCTTCTTCGAGAGGAGTGCCGCCTGATCCATCGTTCCTCCGATGCCGACACCGACCACCTCGGGCGGGCACGGATTCGGGCCTGCATGCTGAATGATCTCCATGACGGCCTTCTTCACGCCCTCGACCCCGTCCGCAGGAACGAGCATCTTGACGCCGGACTTATTTTCCGAACCAAAGCCCTTCGGCGCAATCGTGATGCTCAGCTTGTCGCCCGCGACGATCTTCGTATAGATGACGCCCGGCGTGTTGTTCTGCGTGTTCTTGCGGTTGAAAAGCGGCTCTGCAACGACCGATTTGCGCAGATACCCTTCCGTGTAGCCCTTGGCGATGCCCTCGTTGATCGCATCCTCGAGGAGTCTGTCCGTGATGTGCAGATCCTGCCCGATCTCCACAAACACGATGGTCATGCCCGTATCCTGGCAGTAGGGACGATCTTCCTCGCGTGCGATCTCAGCATTGCGAATGATCTGATCCAATACGACTCTTCCTACGGGTGACTCCTCCGTCTCTCGCCCCTTTTTGAGTCCCTCGTAGACATCATTCGGGAGATAGTACGCCGCTTCTTTGCACATCTCGGCGACGTTCTCCGTGATTGCTTTTGCGCTTAGCTCTCGCAAAATAATCCCTCCTATAAATATAACTTATACACAGGTTGATTAGACTATATCATATTTTTTTCTTGCTTTCAAGTCTTTCAAATTTGGCGTAAAGCCTTGAAAAAAGTGAATCTCATTCAATTTCGGGAAGACGAAAACAAATTAGAATAATATCGTTCTTTTACATCTTTATCTTATTGTTTTATATTTCAATCGAATTGTTTTGCCTAAAACAAATTATTGATTTTACTATATTTCATATTATATATATAAAATCCATATCATATGATATGGATTTTATATCGTAAAATTTTTTGAAAATTTTTATGTCGGAAAAGGGGTTGCTGCACGAGTCAAAACGACTTCGTGCAACAGCCTCGTCTGTGATTTTTTTCACCACTATATGCGAATGAGATTCACCTGTGGGCTTTCCCCCGCATTTAGTTCCACAAGCATGAACGATCCATGCCGCCCATCACGCGGGCGCGCAATGCTGCCGGGGTTGAGCACGGTCACATCACCACGCTCCTCGAGAGCGACATGTGTGTGTCCATAGACGGCAATATCCGCGCCCGCCTCACGCGCCGCTGCAGCGAGCATCGCTGTATCGAAGCGCACGTTGAAAAGATGCCCGTGTGTGAGGAAGATGCGATGCCCCGCGACCTCGACCACCGTTTCATCATAGACGCCATCCACAAAGAGATCGCAGTTGCCAAGCACACATGCCACACGTTTCCCCGACATGATCTCCAAATCATCCGCATCCGGCGCAAAGTCCCCCGCATGCAGCCACATCTCTGCCTCTGCAGCGCCCGGCACGGCGAGCATCTTCTCGAATACGCACGTATCTCCGTGACTGTCACTGACAATGCCGATTCTCACACAATACCTCTTTCCACCAATAACTTCTTCATCATTTCGAGTGCCGTGCCGCGATGGCTGATCTCATGCTTCTCCGCGCGGGAGAGCTCTGCCATCGAGCGTCCGTCTGCACGATAGAAATGCGGGTCGTAGCCAAACCCCTCCGTGCCGCGCGCCTCCGGACGGATAAATCCCTTACACGTTCCCTCAGCTGAGAGTTCACGACCATCGTCGAGGGCGAGGACGAGAGCACAGTGGTAGGCGGCAGCTGCATTCTCCGTACCATGCGCGCGAATGTCTGCGATGAGCTTTGCATTGTTCGCCGCATCGTCGCCATGCACGCCCGCATAGCGCGCAGAGTAGACGCCGGGCGCGCCGTTCAGTACCTCGACTGCGAGTCCGGAGTCGTCCGCAAGCGCAGAGATCCCTGTCCGCTCCCGATAGTAGCGCGCCTTGATCCGCGCGTTCTCCATAAAGGTCACCCCGTCCTCAACAGGCTCTTCGATCTCGCCTGCCTCGGGCAGAACTTCCCGAAGACGCGATAAAGGCACGAGGCGCACGGGCAGTCCCTCGAATGCCTGCTCCATCTCGCGCACCTTGCCTTCATTCGATGTAGCAATCAGTATAATCTTCTCCACCTTGTCATCCCTCCCGTCCCGGCAGCCATGAAAGCACCTCACCGAGCGCCGTTTTCTGCTGCTCAATGAGCTCATGTATACCGCACTCTCCGAGATCGAGCAGCACATTCATCTCCGCACGTGAGAACGCGCGCCCCTCCCCCGTTCCCTGCACTTCGACGAACGCACCCGCGCCCGTCATGACGAGGTTCATATCAACCATCGCCCGCGCATCCTCCTCGTAGCAGAGGTCAAGGAGCGGCGTATTCTCAGCGTCGATGCCGACGCTGACCGCCGCGACATAGTCACGCACGGGGAAAATCCCCCGCCTCGTATAGAAGGTCGCACATGCCTCCACGAGCGCGACGAACGCGCCTGTAATCGATGCCGTACGCGTCCCGCCGTCTGCCTGCAGCACATCGCAGTCAATGTGAATCGTGCGTTCCCCGAGTGCCTTCATATCGACGACCGCGCGCAGCGCACGTCCGATGAGGCGTTGGATTTCCTGCGTGCGCCCCGTCTGATGCCCGCGTATTGCCTCACGCGCCGTGCGCTCCGAGCCTGCCCCCGGCAGCATGGAATACTCCGCCGTCACCCAGCCCGTCCCCGCGCCTTTCAAAAAGAACGGTACACGCTCCTCCACCGTCGCCGCACAGACAACGCGCGTATGCCCCATTTCGATGAGCGCCGAGCCTGCGGGGTAGCGCTGATAGCCGCGCTCGATCCACACGGGGCGCAGCTGGTCAACACGCCTCAGATCTCTTCTTGGCATGAAATTTCTCCTTTATGAAATCCGTTCAAAAAAGCGGGAAGGAGTGCTTCCCGCTTACATTTCATTGGAATTTACGCCGTATGGCTCTCCTGATACTGCCGATAGTTCTTGATGATGCAGATCGGCGTTTTCTGCGAGGCGTTGCCGAACGGATTATCGAGGAGGAGCTGCGAGGCAAGCTGCCCGTTCACTCCATTCGATACGCCGACCACGCGCGAGCGCTTGAGGTCGTTCACATCCGCAATCATGCCGCCGAACGCGCCCACATGATCGCGAATACGCGTAGCAACCTCCTCCGGCTCGGCTGGTCCATAGACGATTACCTTGTCGAACGGCGGCATCGTCCCCGTCACATCGTCGATCAGCGCCGCCTCCTTACCGCCCCACTGATAGAAGAGACCGCTCTTGCCGACGAGCTTGCCGAGGAAGCCCGCAAAGAGCGCCGCCGCAACGCGCCACTCCCCCTCCACATCCATGAGTGCCTGCATCCCGTGCGGCGTTGCGAGACTCCCATAGTCCGGAATGAAGCGGCATAGGAACTTCGCCAGCCACGAGATCTTCATCTCCTCGGGACGAACGAAGCGTCCCTGTGTCACAGCAACCACGCTCTCGGCACAGCAGACGAGATCGTCGGCCGTCACCTGACTGCCCACATAATATGCGATTGCGTCCACAATGTCGTCCGCATCGGTCAGAATCCGCGTCGGAACAGGAAGGATATGCAGTTCAGCCATTTTTCCGCCCCCCCTCCTCAACGAGCGTAACGCCCGCAAGCGCGGCAATCTCCGCTGCCGTAACCTTCAGTATGACCTTGGAGTAATGCACGGGAACGCGCCCCGCCTCCTGATAGATGAGATCTGTACGAAAATCCGGCAGATGCGCTATTGCTTCTTCGAGCGTATTCCCCTTGCGTCCTTCGATGGAGAGTTTGAGGACAAAATGCGCGCGCTTATTCTTTTCGATGAGCATTGCCTCGAAATAGTTGTCCTCACGCGGTGCGCCCTCAAGCTCCACCTTCCCGCGCACGAGCGCCCCGTCGTACTGCTCGTAGGGGAGCTGCACGCGCAGGATTGCGTCCATGATGACGCCGCATTGTTTCCCCTCATTCGCAAAGGGAATCGTTGCGCCGATCACCAGACGCTCCTCTGTGCGTTCGACCACGGAAAACGGCGTCATCTCTTCCTTTTTGGGCACGATCTTCTCCGCACCGAAATAGGCAAAGACCGCCTTTGGACCGAAGGTGATAACAACCACGAGCGCCAGTATCCAGTACGTCCACCACATGAACGCAAAGTAAAGCTGCCATATAAAATCAAAATCCAATGTCCCGGCCCTCTTTCTCCTGTATCATCGCCGCCTCCAGCGGCTCGTAGAATTCCTTCGGCAGACGCGTGATGCGTCCCGTCTCGCGAATTGTAAAGACGTTCTCCGAGAAGCCCGTCACAAGGACGGTATCCGCCTCATTCAGAACGCGATAGGAAAACGCCATCTTCGCCTTCGTGAGTGCCGTCGCCGTTGTCTCGATCACAAGGTTGTCGTCGAAATGTCCCGGTGCATGGAACCGGGCTCCGACCTTGATGATGGGAAAGACATAGCCCGCCTCCATCAACGCTCCGAGCGTGATGCCGATGCGGCGCAAGTAGTCGACGCGCCCGATCTCGAACCAACGGATGTAGTTCGCATGATGCACGACCTCCATCGCGTCCGTATCGTAAAAGTTCACCCGATGTGCAGTGCGAATCGGCATGAATACTCCCTTCCTTCAAATGAAAAAGTCAAACAATCTCCTCCATGCGTGCCGCGCGCGCAAGATAGCTCTCAATGCGCGCCAAGGACTCCGTCCCTGCGACCGGTCTGCCGGACTCGAAGAATTGGCACGATGCCGCCTGCGTTCCTGCAGCTACGGTGCACAGTCCCGTCCGGCGCGCCAGCTCATCGACCGTGCCCTCGTTTCCATCCACAAAGCCAACGGTCTTTGGCAGGAGGCGTCGCAGCGTGTCCTTAAAATAGTTGAAATGCGTACAGCCAAGCACAATCGCAGAGTAGTGGACGAGATCGTATTTTCCGAGCGCATTCCAAAGATATTCCTCGACGCACGGGGAGGTAAACTCCCTGCGCTCGGCGAACTCCACGAGGCGTGGCAGCGCGAGCAGATCGACAAGGTGATGCGTGTCATGCGCCGAGACAAGACGGCGCAGCTTATCGCCATGGATTGTGATCGGCGTTGCCGTCACAAGCACGCGCCGCGCACCGCCCTGCTCAAGCGCCTTTTTCACAGCAGGCTCCATGCCGATGATCGGTATCTCGTAGAGCCGCCGCATCTCATCTACCGCAACCGAGGTCGCCGTATTGCACGCGACGACGATGGCATCCGCCCTTTGCCGTTCGACGAGGAAACGGAATGCCTCGCGCACATAGCCGCGCACGGCAGGCACGGACTTTGTTCCGTAGGGAACGTGATCACGGTCGGCAAAGAACAGGAATTCCTCCGACGGGAGCACCCGCCGCACGTGGCTGAGCACGGTCAGCCCGCCGATTCCCGAGTCAAACAGAGCAATGCGCATACCGACATCTCCTCTTCTGCGCAGAATGAGCCTCACCTATTATAGCAACTTCTCACGGCTTTGACAAACTCCTTCGAGAGCTGTTATAATTGTCACGTTAAAATTTTAAAATATTTTGATGAGGAAGCTGTTGCAGATGAAACGTCGTCTCAGAAAAAAGGAATACATCTTCGTTGCGTCCATGCTCTTCGGTCTTGTCTTCGGTGCTGGCAATCTCATCTTCCCCGCCGCGATGGGACAGCAGGCGGGCGCGGCGATGCTGCCCGCGCTCATCGGCTTCTGCATCACGGGCGTCGGGCTGCCGCTCCTCGGGATTGCGGCGATCAGCATAACGGCAAGCGAGAATCTCTTCGACCTCTGCGGCAAGATCGACCGCCGCTTTGCCTATACCTTCACCTGTGCGCTCTATCTCTGCATCGGTCCGCTCTTTGCAATCCCGCGCACCGCGACGGTGTCGTTTCAGGTGGGCGCAGCCCCGTTTGTTTCACCCGATGTGCAGACGCTCGGGCTATTTGTCTTTACCCTTATCTTCTTCGCCCTCGTGCTCTACTTCTCCCTGCGCCCGTCCGGCATTCTCATCTGGGTGGGCAAGGTGCTGAATCCCCTCTTTCTCCTCTTCCTCGGCATTCTGATCGTGACGGCGGTCATTTCTCCGATGGGGGCGGTATGGGAAGCGGAGCCGGTCGGCACATACGCGGAGCACGCCTTCTTCACGGGACTCCTCGAGGGCTACAACACGATGGACGTGCTCGCCGCGCTCGCGTTCGGCAACATCCTCGTGAGCGCCATCAAGCGGCTCGGACTCTCCGCCCCGAAGGATCTCTCCTACAGTACGATTGTCTCGGGCACGTTCAGCACGGCGCTCATGGCGCTCATCTACCTCGCGCTCACCTATGTCGGTGCGCAGAGCCGCGCGGTCTACGGGCTGGACGCAAACGGCGGGGATGTGCTCGCCCATATCGCCGCGCATTACTTCGGCGCATTCGGCGGCATCCTGCTCGGCATCACAATCACCTGCGCCTGCCTCAAGACTGCAATCGGGCTTGTCACGGCGTGCAGCACGACATTCGCCGAGCTGTTCCCGCGCTCGCTGCCCTATCCGAAATACGCCGTCCTCTTTTCCCTCTTCTCCTTTGCCATCTCGAACGTCGGTCTGAGCAAGATCATCGCCTACTCCCTGCCCGTGCTCTACTTCCTCTATCCGATTGCCATCGTCCTCATCGCGCTCTGCCTGATTGAGGGGCTCGTCGGCTATCATCGCCCGCTCTACGTCTGCACGATGGTCGGCACAACCTGTGCGGCGGCGTTCGACTTCCTGCGCGCCCTCCCCGCAGGGATGCAGGAGGCACTGCCCGGAGCAGAGCTCCTTGTCGCATGGGGCGACGCCCTCCCCCTCGCGCATATCGGCATGGGCTGGGTCGTTCCGTCATGCGTCGGACTCCTGGTCGGCGCGGCCGCACTCCTGCTTCGGAGATTTCAAACCACGCACACACACGGCTCGTTATAGTCAACAAGCAAGCCGTCATGCGTAAGAAAAAGCATATTTTCACATTTCGCCTGACAGATAAGCAGCCGATCAAACGGATCCTTGTGCGGCTTCACATGATCGGGGCGCACGAGCGTATGCAATGTGAAAATATGCTTTTCGTGTATGGGGAGCTGTCTGAGTCCTGCTTCCTCACAATATCTGCGAACGACCTCTGCATTCACCATCATTTGCAGGGGGTGCAGGAGATGTTTCAGCTCAATCTCCCAAAGTGATATCATGCTGTAGTATATGTCATTCTCATCCTGTTCGATGATCTCCCGTGCTTTCTGCGGCAATTTCGGATCGTCCGTCAGTGCCCACAAAAGCATGTGCGTATCCAGTAAAATCTTCATCTGCCATCCTCGAAGATATCCATAACGTCTTCATCCCAACGCTGAAAATCCGCCGGCACGACAAATGCCCCTTTTGCCACACCGATGCGCTTCTTGTTCGGCGTTTTGCGAATCAGCGTCATCTGAACAACAGGCGTGCCGCTGCGCGCAATGCAGACCATATCCTCCTCGCCGCTTTCCAAGGCTTTGACCAGCTTCGACAGATCGGTCTTGGCTTCGAGCATATTGACCTGACGCATGGAGATCACCTCTTTCTGGCTAATTTAGCTAACTTCATAATACTACAAAGACAAGATTTTTTCAATCCCGTATATCTCGGTGCTCATGTTTCAGCCCCATGCGGAACGACTTGACAGCACTCCATGATTTTTGATAAAATATCCTCGCTGACATGGAGAGGTGTCCGAGTGGTTTAAGGAGCCGGTCTTGAAAACCGGTGATGCGGCAACGCACCGTGGGTTCGAATCCCACCCTCTCCGCCATATGTTGAAATTGAAAAGACGGCTGCACGGGCAGTCGTCTTTTTGGTATGCGTATGCTGTTACAGCGTCCCGAAGATACGGTCGCCCGCATCGCCAAGTCCCGGTACGATGTAGCCGTGCTCATTGAGGCGTTCGTCGACAGCAGCGACATAGATCGGTACGTCCGGATGATCGGCAGCCACGCGTCGAATGCCCTCGGGCGCGGAGACGAGGCACATGAGGATGATACTGCGCGCGCCCTTCTCCTTGAGCATTGTGAGCGCCGCCGATGCGCTGCCGCCCGTGGCGAGCATGGGGTCAGGCACGATGAGCGTGCGATCCTCGACACCACTCGGCAGCTTTGCGTAGTATTCAACGGGCGCAAGCGTCTCGGGATCGCGATAGAGCCCGATATGTCCCACACGCGCCGCAGGCACAAGCGTCAATATGCCATCGAGCATGCCGAGTCCCGCGCGCAGGATGGGGACGATGCCGAGCTTCTTGCCCTCGAGCATCTTTGCGTGACAGGGGGCGACGGGCGTCTCGATCTCCACATCGCGCAGCGGGAAATCGCGCGTGATCTCATACGCCATGAGCATGGCAATCTCCGAGAGCAACTCGCGGAACTCCTTCGTCCCCGTCTCCTTCATGCGCATGATTGTCAGCTTGTGCTGAATGAGCGGGTGGTCGACAAGATGGAGGCTCGGAATATCGGACGGATGGAATGAATCAGCCATGGGTGGGCTTCCTTTCTTTCAAAGATGGTGTCAAACGTACAGGGGGTATTTCGCGCAGAGTGCGGCGACGCGGCTGCGCGCCTCCTCCCTGCGCCTCTCGTCCGTCGGTGCATCGAGGACGTGTGCGATGATCCGTGCCACCTCGCGCATATCCTCCTCCACGAAGCCGCGCGTTGTGAGCGCAGGCGAACCGAGACGGATGCCGCTCGTGACAAACGGACTGCGCGGCTCGAACGGGATTGTATTGCGGTTCGCCGTGATATTGACCTCGTCGAGGAGGTTCTGTGCCTCCTTGCCCGTAATCTCCTTGTTTGTGAGGTCGACGAGCATGACGTGCGTGTCCGTCCCGCCCGATACAATGCGGTAGCCGAGCTTCGTCAGCTCATCTGCAAGCGCCGCCGCATTCTTCACAACCTGCACGCCGTACTCCCTGAATGAGGGCTGAAGAGCCTCACCGAGAGCGACCGCCTTCGCTGCAATGACGTGCATGAGGGGGCCGCCCTGAATGCCGGGGAAGACCGCCTTGTTGATCCTCTTGCCGAGCTCCTCGTCGCGGCCGAGGATGAGTCCCCCGCGCGGGCCGCGCAGCGTCTTATGCGTCGTCGAGGTCACGACATCTGCATAGGGCACGGGACTTGGATGCTGCCCTGCGGCGACGAGCCCTGCGATATGCGCCATATCGACCATGAAGAACGCACCGACTGCCTTTGCAATCGCACCAATCCGCTCAAAATCAATCGTGCGCGCATACGCCGAAGCACCCGCAATGATCATCTTCGGACGATGCTCCTTCGCAAGTGCCTCGAGCGCATCGTAATCAATGCGCTCCGTCTCCTTGTCCACGCCATAGGGGATGACCTTGTAATACGTCCCCGAAATATTGACGGGACTGCCGTGCGTCAGATGCCCGCCATCCGTCAGATTCATGCCGAGGATCGTGTCGCCCGGCTGCAGGAGCGCAAAGAACACCGCCATATTCGCCTG
The DNA here is from genome assembly GCA_963551125.1 of uncultured Selenomonas sp. Taxonomy (GTDB): domain Bacteria; phylum Bacillota; class Negativicutes; order Selenomonadales; family Selenomonadaceae; genus Centipeda. The sequence continues at coordinate 13,816 of CAUVFG010000017.1, forward strand.
TGCGCCCGAATGCGGCTGCACATTCGCCCATGCAGCGCCAAAGAGCTGCTTTGCGCGGTCAATCGCAAGCTGCTCTGCCACATCGACGTATTCACAGCCGCCATAGTACCGCTTGCCGGGATAGCCCTCTGCGTACTTGTTCGTGAGGACACTGCCCTGCGCCTCCATAATGGCACGGCTGACGATGTTCTCTGAGGCAATGAGTTCGAGCTTTGTGCGCTGGCGGTTCAGCTCATCCTCAATTGCCGCAAACACCTGTGGGTCGACCTTCTCCAAATGATCCATCATGCTCATAGAAACTCTCCTCAGCTGTTCTTCTTATCCTGCAGAGCCATCATCTTCTCGATGCGGCGCGCATGGCGTCCGCCCTCGAACTCCGTGCAAATCCACGCACGCACGATCTCGCCTGCGGGACCGACCCCCGTCACGCGTCCGCCGAGGGCAAGGACATTCGCATCATTGTGCCTGCGCGCCATGATCGCCGAGTAGACATCCGTACAGAGTGCGGCGCGAATTCCCTTGATCTTATTCGCTGCAATCGCGATGCCAATCCCCGTGCCGCAGAGCACGATGCCGCGATCCGCCTTGCCCGAGACAACATCGGCGCAGACCTTCTCCGCAATGTCGGGATAGTCGACCGCCTCCTTGCCGAATGTGCCGACATCCTTGACGCGCACATCACCGAACTCATGGAGCACCATCTTGACCTCGTCCTTGAGTTCCACCGCCCCGTGGTCGCTGCCAATCGTGATATTCATGGAAACGCCCTCCTCATCAAACTTCACAATATTCTCTTTCATTCTAGCATAAATCACTGAAAAAAAACAGGGCACATCCTGGGACATTACCGCCGAAAACGCGTGCGCAGGGCGAGCGAGAGAAAAAAGATGAGCGCCGCTGCCGCCACGATTGCCGCACCCGCCGCAATGCCGAGATAGTACGCTGCAAAGAGCCCGATAAGCCCTGAGAAGAACGCAATGACAACCGACAGGAAATGATATGCCTTGACACTCCCCGCGAGATTGCGTGCAGCTGCCCCCGGCAGGACGAGCAGCGCGTTGATGATGAGGATGCCGACCCACTGGATGCTCACGGCAACAACGACGGCGAGCAGCGCGGCGAAGATAGCCTCCACGGCAAAGATGGAAATGTTGCGGCTGCGCGCGAGCGACGCATTCACCGAGAGCAGGAGCAGGCGGTTGAAGAGCAGCATCCAGCCGACGAAGACCACGACATCAACGGCGAGCAGCCCCGCGAGATCGGCGGGGGTAATGCTCAGGATGTCTCCGATGAGGAGCGGAGAAAATTTTGAAAAGCCTCCGCCGTGGCTCATTATCATAAGTCCGACCGCAATCGCCGTCGAGGAGAACACGCCGATGACCGTATCTGCCGACGCCGCTGTGCGATGCTTAATATAGGTAATGAGGAGGGCAAATGTGATCGAAAAGAGAATGAGCGACGTGAGTGGTGCAAAGATGCCGACGAGCGCGCCGATGGCAATGCCCGTAAACGCCCCATGCCCGAGGGAGTCCGAGAAGAACGCCATGCGGCTCGAGACCACCATTGTCGAGAGCAGTCCGAAGAGCGGCGTCATGAGCAGGATCGCGAGGAGTGCGTTCTTCATGAAGGTATACTCCATCCATGCGAACGGCAGGAGTGCATCCATTGCTCCGTAGATCAGTTCCATGCCGCAGCCTCCTCTCCCCCGTCTACCGCATACCTGTGCAGACGGCGCAGATCGGGCAGGATGCCAAAGATGCGCCCCATGTGAGGGCTTGCAAAGACCTCGCTCGGCGTTCCCGCCGCCGCAATCCCGTGATCCATGAGGACGACCTTGTCCGCATGGCGT
>CAUVFG010000018.1:0-15316 GCA_963551125.1 uncultured Selenomonas sp.
GCGTCGCGACGTTGTGACGAAGAACCTGACGATGTGGCGCGTATTCCGCATCGTGGGCGGCGTGGAGGAGGTGGACATTCGGCTTTACGATACGTGGGATGATGCGACTAAAGCGGCGTGGGAGCGGAATGCGAGGGAGGAGGTGGACAAAGAAAAAGCGCCCGATGCGGCGGCAACCGCTCTGAGCGCAGAGAAATAACATTTCACCGTGAGTATATCACGGAATAGGAGGTAAATCAAATGAGATACAATGTGGACTTTGAAATCAACGGGATGATTGAGGTCACTGCGGAGAGTGAGGATGAGGCGGTAGACATTGTGGAAGACATGAATCTCCACGAGCTCCTCGAGGATGCAGACGGCGTTCAAATTGACGCATATGCGAATGAGATGGACTAGGAGGATTGGTGATGATGACGTATTGGGTCAAAGAAGGGGAGTATCATGAGTGAGACCGGAGTGCAGCGCAAGACGATTTTTCGGCGCGGCGCAGTAGCGGGCGCGGTTCTTACCTATAAGATGCCCGGTGTGGAGGAATGGTCTACGATGGTCTTTGTCTTCAGGGATGGGGATAATCCGGGGATTTCGAGCGTTTCATGTTCGCAGGCGTTTGCGGATCGGCAGCATGATGAGGCTGTTCGCATGGTGCAGCTGCTGGGATTTGAGACAGGAGGTCAGTAATGGAGTTCATTGATGAGCCGCCGGTGCGCAAGGGGATGAAGGTGGGATAGGATCATGCATATCAAAAAGATTACGTGGCAATACCGCCGAGACTTCCGTGCGATCTACCGCTGTGAGAACTGCGGGCACGAGTGTGAGTTGCCGGGATACGACGATGCCTATTTTCATGCGAAGGTCATTCCCGACAAGGTATGCCCGAAGTGCGGAAAGACGGAGCGGGAAATCGACCCGAACTACCGCCCGCTCACCACGAAGTATCCTGAAGGAATGCAGCTCTAGGAAGCAAGTATCAACAGCTGCATTGAAACTTTGCAGCGAGAACGCAACGAAATCCAAAAAGAAAAAACGCCCAAAGCACGTGAAGCGCTCTGAGCGAAGATAAAGGTTATCCTTCCGAGATTGTACCACGGTTTCTTAGAAAGGATGCAATATGACGATCACAATCACTCTGACAGAAACGGATCTCGCGGCGGCAGACAGAGATGTTCTGGCGAAGCTGGTGGATGTCTGCGAGGCACTGGCAGGGACACGAGCGGCGCCGGCAGTGCCCGCTCCTACGAGCACGCCCGCCGAGGAATCAGCGCGGGCAGCGGTCATCGCGCCCCTTGTTCCTCCGGCATCCGCGCTGGCTCCGCCGCCACCTCCCGCCGTCCCTGCGGCTGCGCCCGTTGTTCCGACGGCTGCTGCGCCGACGTACTCACTCGAGGAGCTGCAGACGGCATGCGCACCGCTCCTGGATGCAGGACGGATGGGCGATTTACAAGGCCTGCTCACGCGGTACGGCGCGGCTTCGCTCCTGGATATTCCAAAGGAGCAGTACGGGGCACTTGCCGCCGATCTACGTGCACTGGGAGCGCGGATCTGATGGGTGCGGCCGCACATGCGCTCCTGAGTGCATCAAGTGCGCACCGCTGGCTGGTCTGCACGGCCGCGCCAAAACTCGAGGCGACGTTTCCGGATACGACGAGTGCCTATGCGCAGGAAGGGACGCTGGCACACGAGATCTGCGAGCTGAAGCTGACGAAGTATTTCACCACGATAGCGAAGGGGACGTATACACGAAAGCTGAATGCGCTGAAGAAGCATGAGCTTTACACGCCGGAGATGGATGCGGCGACGGATGTGTATTTTGACTATGTGAAGTCGGTCGCGCTCGGCTATACGGTGCGGCCGACGATCCGCATCGAGCAGCGTGTAGATTTCAGCACGTACGCCCCCGAGGGGTTCGGGACGGCGGACTGTCTGGTACTCGCAGGGGATACGCTGCATGTCATCGATTACAAGCACGAGAAGGGCGTCGTGGTCGATGCGGATCACAATCCACAGATGATGCTTTACGCGCTGGGGGCGCTGCACGATTTTTCACTCCTCTACCGGTTCAAGACGGTCAGGATGACGATCGTGCAGCCGCGCGTGGAGAATGTCAGTGAGTTCGCCTGCACGGTGGACGAGCTGCTGGGGTGGGGCGAGAATGTCGTAAAAGGGAAAGCGGCAGAGGCTCTGGGGGATGAGGGGACGTTCGAACCGGGGGGGCATTGCCGCTTTTGTCGAGCCAAATTCCAGTGCAAGGCGCGCAGTGTGTTCTATGCGGGGCTGCACGGGTCTGCGCAGCTGAATGCGGATCCCTGTCTGATTCGGCCGGATGAGCTTGCACGATTCCTGCACCTTGCGGGAGCGCTCAAGAAATGGGCAGAGGATTTGCAGGAGTACGCGCTCGGAGAATGCCTCAAGGGGCGCACAGTTCCCGGGTGGAAGGCTGTGGAGGGGCGCGGCTGTCGATCCTTTACGGATATGGATGCGGCGTTTGCGTTACTCGAGAAGGAGGGCGTCGAGGAATGTCTGCTCTGGGAGCGCAAGCCGCTGACGCTCGCGCAGGTGGAGGCTGTCGTCGGCAAGAAGCGTTTCGCCGAGTTGGTTGGCGATATGGTGGTGAAGTCGCCGGGCAAACCGACGCTTGTGCCGGAGGATGACAAGCGGCCTGCGGTAACGAATGTACCGCGTGCGAAGGATGTGTTCGCAGAGGTTTAGGAAGTGAAGGAGTGAAGTGTTATGAGTTACACGAAGCGTCCAACGGATGTTTTGCTGAGGAATGTGCGTCTGTCGTATGTCCGCTTTGACAAGGCGTACGCCAAGGATGCCCGCCAGGAGAAGAAGTACAGCTGCACGATTCTCCTGCCAAAGACGGATCTGGCGCAGAAACAGGCGATTGATAACGCCATCGAGGCGGCGATTGCCATCGGCCGCGAGAAGTTCGGCAATGCAGTTCCACCGAAGCCCAAGACGGTGGTCTGGGATGGCGACGGCTACACGCAGTCGGGCAAGGAGTTCGGTCCCGAGGCAAAGGGGCACTGGGTATTCACGGCGGGGCTTCCGGAGGCGAAGGGACCTGTGGAGGTGGTCGATCTCGGCCGCACCCCGATCCTCAACCGGAGCGAGATCTACAGCGGAATGTACGCCAATGTCCTTGTAAGCTTCTACTTTTACAAGAACGAATCCGTCGGCGTCGGTGCAGGACTCGGCCCCGTGCAGAAGGTCGCGGACGGCGAACCGCTCGGAGGAACACTGCCCTCGGCGGATGATGTGTTCGGCGCGCCGGGGGCTGCTGTTCCTGCCGATGCGGGGCTGCCGTATGCTACGGGAGCGCCGACGGCATACGTCAAGCCGCAGGTCTGGGCACAGCCGGGCGTTCCTGCGGCCGTCGCGGCCGCACAGTGTCCGGTCAATCCGCTGACGGGTGCGCCGCTCTGATCTGAGGGGATGCTGCCGAAGGGTAGCGCGGCTTTGAGGGGGCTGCCATGAAGCATTTATCTGTCGATCTTGAGACCTACAGTGAAAACGACATCAAGCTGGGCATCCCGAAATATGTAGAGTGTCCGAACTTCAAAATACTGCTATTCGCATACGCGTGGGACTTCGGCGACGTGTACGTCGTCGATCTGGCACGCGGGGAGAAAGTTCCCCCCGAAGTGATTGATGCGCTCATGGATCCGAACGTCACGAAGCACGCATTCAACGCGGCGTTTGAGCTGCACTGTCTGCACCGCAGCGGCGTACTTACACCTTACAAACAGTGGGCGTGCACGCAACTCCACGGACTCTATCTCGGCTATCCCAAAAGTCTTGACGGCATCGGCAAGGCGCTCGGGCTACCACAGGACAAGAAAAAGAGTGCGAGCGGCAAAGCTCTCATTCGTTATTTTTGCCTGCCGTGCAAGCCGACGAAGCGCAACGGGGGCAGGACGCGCAATCTGCCGGAGCACGATCCAGAGAAGTGGGAGGCATTCAAGGCGTACAACGCGCAGGACGTTGTGACGGAGATGGAGGTGTACCGCCGTTTCACAGCGTTCCCCGTTCCCGACGCGCTGCAAGCGGAGTGGGTGACCGACCAGAAGATTAACCGGCACGGGGTTCTCCTTGATATGGATCTCGTACGCGGGGCGCTCAGGATTGATGCGGCCGAACGGCAGCGTCTCGTGCAGGAGGCATCCGAGATCACGGGGCTGGACAATCCGAACAGCCGTGATCAGCTCCTCAAATGGCTCAACGACAACACGAATGTCGAGATGGAGACGCTGACGAAGGAGTCTGTCGTGGAGGCGCTCGCGGTGGCCGACGATACGGCTGCGCGGGTGCTGGACATACGGCGGCGTATGGCGAAGACCTCCGTCAAGAAGTACGAAATGATGGAAAAAGCGGCCGGCGCGGACAATCGCGTGCGTGGTGTGCTGCAGTTCTACGGCGCGAACCGTACGGGCCGCTGGGCGGGGCGCCTCATCCAGGGACAGAATCTGCCGCGCAACTATCTGAAGAATCTCGACCTCGCACGCGATCTCGTACGCAAGGGCAATCGGGAGGCGGTTGCGCTGCTCTTCGGCGATGTGGGGGATACGCTCTCGCAGCTGATCCGCACGGCGATTGTTGCGCCGCCGGGCAAGGTGCTCTGCGTGTCGGACTTCTCTGCAATCGAGGCGCGCGTGCTCGCGTGGCTTGCGGGCGAGACGTGGGTGCTGCAGGCGTTCGAGCGCGGAGAGGATATTTACTGTGCGACCGCCTCGAGTATGTTCCACGTCCCCGTAGAAAAGCACGGCGAGAACAGTCATCTGCGGCAGAAGGGGAAGATTGCGGTGCTTGCGAGCGGCTATCAGGGCGGGCCGAATGCGCTGATCTCGATGGGCGCGCTCAAGATGGGGCTGACCGAAGAGGAGCTGCCGGATATTGTCGAGCGATGGCGGAAGGCAAACCCACGCATTGTGGATTTCTGGCGCAAGGTGGAAAACGCCGCACTCTATACGATGAATACGGCACGACCCACAGGAATCGAGCCGGGGATTCTGTTCGCGCGGGAGAGCAACCCCACCGATGGAAGCAACTTTCTCACGATCATGCTGCCATCGGGACGCAAACTTTTTTATCCAAGCCCGCATACGGCGGTCAATCAGTTCGGACGCGCGGCGCTGCACTACCGCACGCAGGTGGGCGCCGTGTGGGGCACGACGAGCACCTACGGTGGCAAACTCACGGAGAATATCACACAGGCGGTCGCACGCGACTGTCTCGCTACGGCGATTACGCGCCTTGCGGATGCGGGCTATCGCATCGTCATGCACGTCCATGATGAAGTCGTGATCGAGATCCCCGAAGAAGGAGCGGACGAAACGCTCGAAAAAGTCAATGCCATTATGGCGGAGCCTCTGCTGTGGGCGCCGAGGCTGCAGCTGACCGCAGCAGGATTCACGAATCCATATTACATGAAGGACTAGAGGGGGCGACGTTTTGCAAAACGACCGTAGGATACACGTCAGCGTCGGCGCAAACCGTACCTCGATCACGTGGCAGAATACCGAGTACCTGTGGAGCGAGTTTGTTGGTGCGCTCCGCACGCCGCGCAGGACGAATGAGTCCGTTGAGGAGTATCATGCGCTGCCAAAGCGCGAGCAGGGCAGGCTCAAGGATGTCGGCGGCTTCGTCGGGGGCACACTGAAGGGACACCGGCGCAAGGCAGCGAACGTCGAAAGACGCGATCTCATCACGCTCGACCTTGACGCCATCGGCCCCGGAGAGACGGACGCCGTCATTCGCCGCATTGCAGGCCTCGGGATTGGATATGCGGTCTACAGCACGCGCAGTCACACGGAGCATCATCCGCGTCTGCGTGCCATCTTTCCGACGGACAGGAGCGTCACGGCGGACGAGTACGAGCCGATCGCGCGCAAGATTGCAAGCCTCATCGGGATTGACCTTTGCGATCCGACGACGTTTGAGGCAAGTCGCCTCATGTTCTGGCCGAGCTGCAGCAGGGACGCCGTGTATGTGTTCTCGTATGAGGACAAGCCGTTTCTCTCATCGGACGGGATCCTCAATACGTATGAGAACTGGCATGATGTCCGAACGTGGCCGCAGGTGCCGGGGGCAAACGAGGCGCGGGAGCGACTGGCGCTTTCCAAGCAGGCCGATCCGACGAAAAAGACAGGTGTTGTCGGCGCGTTCTGCCGTGTGTACGGCATTCTCGAGGCGATTGCGGAGTTCATCCCGCACGCATACGAGCCGACGGACAAGCCCGACCGTCTGACGTTTGCGAGTGGTTCAACGGTCGCCGGCGCGGTGATCTATGACGAGGACAAGTTCCTCTATTCCCATCACGCGACGGATCCATGCAGCGGGCAGCTGGTCAATGCTTTCGATCTCATCCGTCTGCACAGATTCGAGCAGCTCGACGAAGGGGCAAAGGAGGAGACACCGATCAATCGGCTGCCGTCCTATCTTGCGATGCAGAAGCTCGCACTGCAGGACACCGCCGTTGCGACGGAGCTGCAGGCAGCGCGCGCGGCACAGGCGGCGGACGTGTTTGGGAGGGCAGAGCCTCCGGAGCACACAGGCACGGGCGCCGGGGCGGAGCCCCCTGCGGTCGATGTGAACTGGATGCGGACGGCAGGAATCCAGTTCAGCGACACGGGGAAGCCGAAAAAGACGATGGACAACATCGTGCGGATTCTCAATAGTGACCCGCTGCTCAAGGGAAAAGTCGCCTATGATGCGTTCAGTGTCCGCGTACTGGCTCTTGGCGCTTTGCCATGGAATGCGGCAACGGAGCGCAGATTATGGACGGATTCCGATGACGCGGGCGTGCAGTGGTACCTAGAATACCGTTTTGACATCACCGGCAAGGATAAGATTCTCAGCGCGCTGCTTCTTGTTGCCGAGCGAAACAGTTTTAACGACGTTGTAGAATATCTGCGAAGCGTTACTTGGGATAAAAAAGATCGTCTGGATGATCTGTTCAGAGATTATCTAGGAACGCCGGATACACCGTATACTCGAACCGTCTGCCGCAAGGCATTTGTGGCCGCCGTGGCACGCGCCATGACGCCGGGATGCAAATATGACTATGTTCCAGTACTTGTCGGGCGACAAAGCCTCGGCAAGAGTACGTTCCTGCAAACAATAGCAAAATCGTGGTTTAGCGACAGCTTTTCAACCTTCGATGGAAAAGACGCTGTTGAGAGTATTCAAGGCAGGTGGATCATTGAACTTGCTGAAATGACGGGATACTCGAAATCCGCAGAGAATATCATCAAGCAGTTCTTGTCCCGTACGAGCGACTTTTTCCGTATGCCGTTCGGACGCCGAGCCGCCGAGTACCCGCGCAAATGTGTATTCTTCGGCTCGTGCAACGAAACCGAATTTCTACGTGATCTCACAGGGAATCGCCGTTTCTGGCCAGTGGATGTTGGGATAAAGCCCGCCAAGAAAAGCATCTGGAAGGATTTGCCGCATGAGGTGGATCAGATATGGGCAGAGGCAGTACACCGATGGCGTGCAGGTGAACCCTTGTATCTTACACCCGAGATGGAAGCCGTTGCGAAAGAAATGCAGGATGGACACCGAGAGAGCAACATCCGTGAAGGTCTGATAAGAGCTTTTCTGCAAAAACCCGTACCGAGAAACTACCAGACAATGGCGCTGCGGGAGCGTCAAATATTTTGGAGTGGTGTCTTAGAGGATAAAGGGGAACTCGTTCCGCGGGACCGCATCTGTGCGCTTGAGGTCTGGTGTGAATGTCTGGATGGGGATCCGAAACTAATGAAGCGCAGCGATGCCAAAGAAATCAATCTGATTCTTGAACATCTTCCCGGAACAGTACGAACCGGAAAAGCCGCCCGGTTCGGATACTGCGGTGTCCAAAGAGGCTTTCTGATCACAAGCTGAGAGCGCCTGTAACAAAACGTGTAACATAGGCGTAACATAGGTGTAACATTGCGTGTAACGTTACACGATTTGTTACACGTTTGTTACACGCAATGTTACACGCCTAAACCCTTGTATCTCTAGGGGATATACTACTTTTGTAACAATGTAACATTATTTCCTTATAACTAAAAAATTAGGCAATTAGGCAACGAGTTAGGCAATATTTAGGCAGCCTAAATAGCCTAATTAAAACCTCTCATAAACGCGCGCGCGAGATGTTACAGGAAGGAGGTGAACGCATGCAGGAACGAGAAATTGAGATGCTGCTGAGGGATGGTGTGCGGCAGCTGGGCGGAAAGGCGTATAAGTGGGTATCCCCCGGGAACGCAGGTGTGCCCGACCGCATCGTCGTGCTGCCGGGCGGCACGGTGCACTTTGTCGAACTCAAGAATGACGGCGGGCGGCTGACACGTCTGCAGAAGGTACAGCAGGCAAGTCTTCGCGGGCTGGATTCCGAGGTCGTCACACTGTACGGCGCGGATGCTGTGCGGGCGTATCTGGCGCAGGTGAAGGAGCTGATAGGCAATGGAGTTGAAGCCACACCCGTATCAAAGGTATTGCATTGAGCGCCTGATCGCCGATCCGCGCGTTGCCCTCTTCCTGGATATGGGGCTTGGCAAGACGATCATCACACTCTCTGCAATCTATCAGCTGAAATACGCGCTGTTCGCCGTCCGCAAGGTTCTCATCATTGCGCCGAAGAAGGTGGCGGAGGCGACATGGCAGCGCGAGGCGGCAAAATGGGACGGGGTACACATCCTGCGCATGCAGACCGTCCTCGGCTCATCTGCACAGCGGCTGCGGGCACTGAACACGCCCGCCGATATCTACATCATCAACCGGGAGAATGTCCCCTGGCTGGTGGAGCACTATCGAAATGACTGGCCGTTTGACATGGTGGTCGTTGATGAATCCAGCAGCTTCAAGAATCCGCGTGCCAAACGATTCAAGGCTCTCTCGTACATGTATCCGCACATCGATCGGACGGTGCTTCTCACGGGGACACCGAGCCCGAACGGCATCATCGATCTTTGGAGTCAGATCTATCTGCTGGATCGGGGGCAGCGTCTCGGCAGCACCTTCTCAGGCTTTCGCAATCGGTACTTCACGCCGGGGCAGCGGTCACGTGACATCATCTATACCTACGACCCGAAAGAAGGCGCTGAGGAGGCAATTACGGCCGCCATATCCGATATTTCGGTGAGTATGAAGGCGGAAGACTATCTGGAGCTGCCGTCGGTCATCGAGGATACGATTCCCGTTGTGCTGGACGCAAAGGCACGCAAGGCGTATGACAAGCTGGAGCGGACGATGGTGTTGGAGCTCCTCCGGAGCGGGGAGCAGATCACGGCGGCGAGTGCTGCGGCACTCTCGAACAAGCTGCAGCAGCTGGCGAACGGTGCGGTCTATAACGATAAGCATAGGTTCAGCATGGTACATGACTGCAAGCTGGAGGCGTTCGTGGAGCTGATTGAGCGGCTGGGCGGGAAATCCGCGCTGGTATTCTATAACTTTCAGCATGATCTGTCAGTGATTCTCGACGATCCGCGACTGCATTCGCTGCGTGTTCGCGTGCTGCGCGGGGCAGAGGACGAGATGGCGTGGAATCGTCGTGAGGTGGATATACTTCTTGCGCATCCCGCGAGTGCCGCCTACGGGCTGAACCTGCAGGATGGAGGCAATCATGTCATCTGGTATGGGCTGAATTGGAGTCTCGAGCTTTACCAACAGGCGAATAAGCGCCTGCACCGTCAGGGACAGACGCAGACCGTCATTATCCACCATCTTGTTTCTGAGAATACGCGCGATGAGGACATCCTGCGCGCGATCGGAATGAAGGAGCGCGCACAGGAGTTCGTTCTGGAAAGCCTCAAAGCGCGCATCGATAGGTATCGGCCACACTGAGGAGGGCTTACGAATGCTGATTTTCATGAAGAATGCGAAGAAGTTTCTCGGGGAAGGAGATAGGCTGTCTGCATTGCACTACCATGCAGGACGTGCCTACGCGACAAACGCTTACAGCCTTGTATGGATTGAGGACAATACAGGGTGCGAGGGCTCATATGACGCTGACACGGGCACACGATTGGAGAATGTTGAATCGTCTGATTTTGAGCGTGTCTTTCCAAGACTGCCTGAGCCTCCCGCATATGCGACCGTGGGTGTCGAAGAACTTGCGAAATTCCTTGCCGTACTGAAAGCCGTGGATGCGTGCGCACCTGATCGGAAGTACACGGATCACGTTATGCTGGTCTGGCGCAACGATGGACTCCGCATGTACGCGCGCGGGCAGAATCTCCGTGCGGAATACGTTCTTGCGGGGAAAACGGAGAACCTTGCAGCAGATCGGGTACTCTATGCCGTTTTCAGTGTGAAGCTTCTGCTTCCCATCATCGAATATTTCCGACAGCGTAAGGCTCCCGTCCTGTTCTATGCGACGCCCAAGATTCGCACACCGCTGCGGATGGATGTGGACGCAAAATTTTCAACGCCCTCCGGTGCGGTTCTCGCGCCAACGTACAAAATCGAGGAAGGCCGTTGGGCTGACGTGATTCCCGATGCAGAGATTCGAAAAGGCAATGAGAACTTGTAAAACGCTGCATATCGGCAAGAATCCGCTGCGTGAGTGCAGCGTTTTTGACGGTAAGGTAAAGCGAGCGTTTTGTAAGGTTGGGGGCACAAAGCATGGCAGCACAGAAATATCCGCAGAATTCGGAGAAGAACGAGTACCGCTATATTGACTGCTGGTGGCTCGATCAGGTGGCGACCGGGCTGACAGCGGGCGCGGAGAAGCATCCCGGTGAAACATGGAAGGATATCCCGGCCGATGAACACGCCGCACGGGCGCTGCGGCACCTGGCACTCTACCGTATGGGCGACCGCAGTGAGCCGCATCTGGTCAATGCCTCCATGCGGTGCATGATGGCGTGTGCGATGGATGCGGAGGAAGCGAATGACGGCGAAGGAGTATCTCTGGCGCGTCCGTGACGCCGAACAGGAACTGCGCCAACTCGAGATGGAATACAAGCAGGCGCGGGACGATATGCTGCATCTCAAGGCAATCGAATACGATAAGGAGAGGGTCAGCACCTCGCGCATTGGTGATCTCTCGGATGCGATCGCCGCATTGGAGCAATATGCCGAAGATGTCAACGCACAGTGGGAGCGTCTGATTGGTTTGCGAAAAGCTGCAAAGGTGCTGATTGACCGCGTACCGGATGGGCGCTATCGTGCGATATTGCTGGGAAGATATCTCTACGGGCAATCATGGGAACAGGTGGCTGTCGGCCTCGGGTACACCTATCGGCATGTGCTGTGGATGCACGGCAAAGCATTGCAGAGTTTTGCTGTCTTCGGAAAGTTCTCATAGAATCTCACATACAACATGTGCTATAGTATAGGCTGAGAAAAGAGAAGATGCTGCGGCGGATTCTCGGAGGGCACAGCTACGGCGGTGCCCTTTTTGTATGCGGAGGAGGCGGATGTGTGGAACTGAAAGAGATGGCGGCGAAGATCAGAGAAGTATTAGGTGTATCGGATATGGCAAAGTTATCCGAAAGACTGATGTAAATTATCGAGAGCTCTGATCGTGAAAGGATTTTTGACTCGTATGTTGCAGTCGTTGAGGATTTGCAGACGGACTATCTTCAAAAGAGTTATCAGTTCTGGCTTGCAGATCGTGGCAGTGGAAGCAAGCAGCAGGACTTTACACCTGCGAGTCTTGCCAAACTCACAGCAGTGCTCATGCAGGCACAGGACGGCGACACCATCTATGATGTATGTGCGGGAAGCGGTGCACTGACGATTGCTGCATGGAACAATAACAAGAACCTCCGATTTGTCTGCCACGAGTTTGATGCGGGCGTTATTCCTGTCCTGTTGTTCAATCTTGCAATTCGTGGCATTGAGGCAGTTGTACTGCGCGGCGATGTGCTGAAAAACGAGATCGTACAGGCGTGGAAGATCGTCCCAAACGGAAAATACGGGGCTGTGCGTGCATTGGAGAATTACGTGCTTGGCGTATACGATGCCTGTATCTCGAATCCCCCGTATAACATCCCGTGGAATCCCCCGGCGGACGATGGCCTGTTTGGCGGGGATAACCGATTTGTGGGATGCCCTGTACCGTGCAAAGAAAACGCGAATTATGCCTTTGTTTATCACGCACTCGCCCATTTGAAAGAAGGTGGGTGTGCGGCATTTATCCTTCCGTGTGGTGTCATGAATGATACCAAAGAGTTGGAGATTCGGCAGCATTTCATAAAAAACGGTCTGCTGAAAGCCGTCATCAAAAACCCGCCCAACATGTTTGAATCGACGAACATTCCGACCTGCATACTCCTTTGTGAGAAGCGGGGGGCGGTTGAGGATGTTGTTCTGATTGACAGTAGTGGCACGACACATCAAGAAATACGCGAACAGCGCGGTGAGGGGAGTGCGGGTCACGCAAACAGAATCTATAAAAAGACGCTGAATGTATACAGTGACGACGACCTTACAAAGATTGCGACGATGGTCGACGAGCCTAAAAATTTGTCGCGACTTTCGCAGGTTGTCGATGTTGCACAATTTGCCGAGCAGAATTATATATTCTCGCCATCTCGCTATATGCCAGTTGAGGAGGAGAAGATAGAGCATCGCTTCTTCAAGGACATTGTGGACGATATACGGAAAATCCAGCGGGAGAAGAACGCCGTCAAAATTACGATGAATGAGACACTTGCGCGGAAGATGGGGTATGATGAGCTTCTAGAGCTACTCAAGAAGAGTGCTGAGACTACAAAAAACATCAACGAGGGCGCAATCAGGCTTCTTGGACTTGAACCCTTGGAAGGTGAATCCTATTTCACCACGTCAAAGAGAGCAGGGGAAATCAAGATTGAAAATACGAGCAAGGAGAGTATGTCGAGCCTTTTTCGGTTTTTCCTGCCTATGTGGAAACAGCATATTTATTACCTCAATGAATGCGAGAACGAGCTGCTGACGGAGTTCCGCGACGCACTTCTGCCGGAGCTTATGAGCGGGCAGTTGGATGTGAGCAGTATATAGGGAGGCGGATGTGTGGACGATATAACCCTGCTCCGTGGGGACTGTTTCGAGCGGATGAAGGAGATAGCGGGGCAAAGAAGCGCATAGAGGAAGCGCGGGGTTTGTTTGTGTAAAAACGTGTAAAAGGAGGTGACGATGTGAAACTGACGGCGAAGCAGATTAGATTTGTAGATGAGTACCTTGTTGATTTTAATGGGACACAGGCGGCACAAAAAATAATATGCGGTGACGCGCTTCTCGTTATGAAGTCGATGCCGTCCGATAGTGTGGAGGCGATTATTACGGATCCTCCCTATTGTTCTGCTGCACCAAGTGAAAGAATGCGTCCTGCACTGGCGAAATACAACAACTGGAAGGGTTCGAGAGAACACTATGCGGATAATTTTGCAGGAGAAACAATGGATGTGCGTTCATGGCGGTGCTGGACGGCTGATTGGGTGCGTGAAGCATTGCGCGTCCTAAAGCCATCCGGATATTTTCTCATGTTCACCGATTGGAGAAAATTGCCCGATGCCACAGATGCAATACAAATTGGCGGCGTTTTGTGGCGCGGTATTATTGCATGGGACAAAGGAAATAGCGCACGTGCGCCGCATAAAGGCTATTTCAGACATCAATGCGAATATGTGTTATGGGGGACAAAGGGCAAATGCTTAAGGCGGACGGATGCGGGATCGTTTCCCGGCTGTATTTCATGCAGACGTGACACCAACGAAAAATATCATGTTGCGGGCAAGCCCGTGAAACTTATGGAACAGTTGCTTCAAGTTGTTCCGGTCAGCGGTACGGTGCTTGATCCGTTTGCCGGAAGCGGTTCGACGCTTGTAGCGGCAAAAAACATCGGACGCAATGCCATCGGCATTGAATGTATGCAGGAATATTGTGATATAGCAAAGCGGCGCATAGAGGAGGCGCGGAAGGGCTTGTTTGTGTAAGAACCTATGCGTATAAATATCAATAGGGAATTTGACAAATTTTGGGGCGCATGATGAAAACGGTAAGAAGGAAGGCGGTGCAGATGCCGAGGAAGCCGAAACGGCCCTGCCGTATGTCGGGCTGTCCGAATCTCACAGACCGAAAAAGCGGCTATTGTGACGTTCATGAGAAGCCGATGCAGCGGCACTATGACCGCTTCACACGCGGGTACGATCAGCACGAAAGATATGGCAGCGCGTGGCGCAGGATTCGTGATCGGCACATAGCACTCCATCCGCTCTGCGAGCGGTGCAAGGAGCAGGGCAGATATGTTCGCGCGACACTCGTGCACCACATCAAGGAGATTGCTGACGGCGGCACACATGACGCGGATAATCTGATGTCGCTCTGCATTCGTTGTCACGAGCGGCTGCACAAACGTCGAAAAAGCGATGACTAACCCCTAGGGGGCGGTGAAATCTCTAAAAACGCATTGCTTTGCGACCGGTGCTGGGGCATACGTGAAAAAATGGTAAATCAAACGGGGTATTAAAAAATGGGGTGAGAAGATGGCGCGGGACGGTACGAACCGTGGCGGCAGACGCCCCCGCGCCGGAAAAAAGCCGAAGGCGCTGGCAGATAAGATTGCGGGGGGACAGACAGCAAGTATTTTGGAGTTTCCTGGGATGATGCTCAGCGGTGCGGATTTGAGAGGCGCTGCCGATCTCTGTGGTGCGGACATGCCAAGCCCAAGCGGGTATCTGTCCGCGCAGCAGCAGGATGGAAAGACACTTGGCGCGGATGAAATTTTCTGCGAAACGTGGCTGTGGCTGAAGGAGCGCGGCTGTGAGCAGCTTGTCAATCCCCGCCTGATCGAAAGCTATGCACAGGCGTTTGCCCGCTATATCCAGTGTGAGGAGGCGGTGAGTCAATACGGTCTACTCGGAAAGCATCCGACCACGGGCAAGGCCTGTGCAAGTCCATTTGTGCAGATGGCGCTTTCGTTCCAGAAGCAGTCCAATATGCTCTGGTACGAGATTTTTGATATTGTGAAGCAGAACAGCACCACGACTTTCAACGGCTTGCCGCAGGAAGACCCGATGGAGAGACTGTTGCGGACGCGCATGCAAAAGTAGGGAGGTGACTCTTTGCGGAAATTGGCGGACTACAAACCGACAAAGTTCATGGCAGAGGACGCACACTACGACCAAGCCACTGCGGACTACGCAGTTCGATTTATCGAGTGTCTGTGTCACACGAAGGGGACGTGGGCAGGAAAGCCCTTTGATCTGATTGACTGGCAGGAGCGCATCATCCGTGATCTGTTCGGTATTCTGAAGCCGAACGGCTACCGGCAGTTCAACACGGCATATATCGAGATTCCGAAGAAACAGGGAAAAAGTGAACTCGCCGCCGCCATAGC
>CAUVFG010000019.1:0-15205 GCA_963551125.1 uncultured Selenomonas sp.
GAACAGATCCCTGTCCGCACGGCAAAAGCATACGCGCTCATCTTACCATTTTTCAGAGGGGCTTGTAAAGCTATTGAGAAGAAGTATTCATGCGCCTAAGGAATCGCCGTTCCATAGGTCCACCATGAACACATCCATACACAAGCAATGCCTGTATCGTTCAAAGTGCCTAGGGAAGCACTGATAAATTCAGCACCGCCGTCTTAGCACATCTTTTCCGCCCTGTCTGTGTCGACAAATCCTCCACATAGCCCTTGCCATGCGTCCGGTTTGTCTCCTTGACAGGACAAAAAATCTGCACCAATCCGACGGACTTCATTTTATCAGCGATTCCCTAGATTTCTACTTCTTCGTGAGTAGCGCCGATTTTGTTTACCGTATTATTATGCCCCACATCTGTGCTATAATGAACGCAGCACAAACACCGTGAGAACGAAGGGGATCAACTGCATGGACAACTATCTGCACAATCAGATCGTGAGCTTTATCTGGGGCATCGCCGACGACTGTCTGCGTGATGTGTATGTACGCGGCAAATACCGCGATGTCATTCTGCCGATGACGGTCATCCGCCGCCTCGACGCGGTACTTGAGGACACGAAGGAAAACGTCCTCGCGATGAAGGCGAAGCTCGACGCTGCACAGCTGGGCAATCAATGGCCTGCCCTCTGCAAGACGGCGGGGCAAGCGTTCTGCAACGCCTCCCCCTTCCTGCTCCGCGACCTCACAAACCGCGCACAGCAGCAGACGCTGCGTGCGGACTTCGAAGCGTATCTGGACGGCTTCTCGCCGAACGTGCAGGAAATCCTCGAAAAATTCAAATTCCGCAACCAACTCGGCACGATGATTGATGCGGATATCCTTGGCGCAGTCATCGAGCGGTTCGTCTCGCCCGACATCAACCTCAGCCCCGCGCCCGTATACAAGGACGCAGCAAAGAAAGTCCTCCGCCATCCCGGTCTCGACAATCACGGCATGGGTACGATCTTTGAGGAGCTGATCCGTCGGTTCAACGAGGAGAATAACGAAGAAGCGGGCGAGCACTGGACACCGCGTGATGTCGTGGAACTGATGGCAGACCTCATCTTCCTCCCCGTCGCGGATCACATCAAGGACGCAACCTACTCCTGCTACGACGGTGCGTGCGGCACGGGTGGGATGCTCACCGTCGCACAGGATCGGCTGCTCGAACTTGCCGCCGCACGCGGCAAAAAAGTCTCCATTCACCTCTTCGGACAGGAGCTGAACCCCGAGACCTACGCCATCGCAAAAGCCGATCTCCTGCTCAAGGGCGACGGCGACCAGGCGGAGAACATCGCATTCGGCTCGACGCTTTCCTATGACAAGAATCCCACGCGGCAGTTCGACTTTATGCTGTCCAATCCGCCCTATGGGAAAAGCTGGAAGACCGATGCGGAGAAAATGGGCGGCAAAAAGGACATCCTCGACACGCGTTTCAACACCTACCTCACGGGCGGCGTCCCGCTGCCGATGCTCCCGCGCACGAGCGACGGACAACTCCTCTTTCTGCTGAACAACGTCGCAAAGATGAAGAAGGACACGCCGCTTGGCAGCCGTATCGCCGAGGTGCATAACGGCTCATCCATCTTCACGGGCGACGCGGGCAGCGGCGAGAGCAATGCACGCCGCTATATGATCGAGAACGACCTCGTGGAGGCGATCATCGCCGTCCCCGAGAATATGTTTTACAACACAGGCATCGGCACATTTATCTGGATTCTCTCAAACCGCAAGGAGGAGCGCCGCAAAGGAAAAATCCAGCTCATCGACGCAACGCGCATGAAATCCCCGCTCCGTCGAAACATGGGCAAGAAGAACTGTGCGTTCACGCCTGAGATCCGTGCGGAAATTCTGCGCATCTTCCGCGCGATGGAGGAAAGCGAGGTAAGCCGCGTCCTCCCGAACGAAGAATTCGGATATTGGTCGATCGCCGTCGAGCGTCCGCTCCGCCTGCGCATCCACCCTGACCGAGAGATTCCCCGCACGACATTCAAAAAAGAAGACGAATGGAATGCGGTGAAGAAGATTGTTGCGACGGCGGGAAAACTCCTCCCGTCTGACGACTGGACGGCGTTCGCACGCGCAACAAAGCTCAAAGCCACTGCATTGAAGAAGATTCGCCCGTATATCACAGAGAAAGATCCGACCGCTCTGCCCATCGACGGCGAGCCGGACACCGATCTCAGAGATACGGAGATCGTCTCCCTGCGCTATGAAGGAGGGATTGAAGCCTTCATGCAGAGCGAAGTCCTCCCATACGCCCCCGACGCTTGGCTCGATGAGGCAAAAACGGCAATCGGCTATGAGATCAGCTTTGCAAAGTATTTCTACCGACCCGCCCCGCTGCGCGATATTGCGGACATCATGGCAGATCTGCGTGCACTCGAAAAAAGCGCGGACGGTATGATGAAAGAGATTATGGAGGGGTTGAAATGAGCTCCTACGAATCCTATAGAAACACGCCCGAGAGTGGTTGGTACACCAAACTTCCTCTGTCATGGAAGTCACAAAAGCTGAGAGAATTATTTTCCGAAAGAAAAACAAAAGTTTCTGACAAAGAGCACCTTCCACTTTCTGTGGGAAAAATGGGCGTTGTCCCGCAATTAGAACGTGCTGTAAAAACGGAGAACGGCGATAACCGAAAGCTGATATGCAAAGATGATTTCGCCATTAACAGCAGGTCTGACCGCAAGGGTTCGTGTGGCATTTCAAAATATGACGGCTCTTGTTCTCTCATTATCACTGTCCTAAAGCCGCATCATTCATTAAACAGCAGATTCTATCACCACCTCCTAAGAAGTCATTTCTTTTCAGAGGAGTTCTACCGCAACGGTTTTGGCATAGTTTCCGATTTATGGACAACAAAATGGGCAACGATGCGAGACATCTATATTCCCGTCCCACCACCTGACGAGCAAGATCAGATTGTACGCTTTTTGGACTGGAAAATTTCTAGCATCAATCGGATGATTGCGATTAAGCGTAAAGAGATCAGCTGTCTTGACACACTAAAGAAGACTATGATAAATCATGCTGTTATGCGTGGGATAAGAAAAAGCGTCCCCCTAAAGGACAGCGGAATCAAGTGGCTCGGACAAGTACCGGCTCATTGGTTTATCACGAACTTGCGTCAATTACTTCATGTAGTGAGCGAGAAGAAACACCCGGAACTCCCGCTTTTATCCGTTGTGCGAGAACGAGGCGTAATCGTCAGGGATATTCACGATAAGGACGTCAACCATAATTTTGTTCCCGATGATTTGAGCGGATACAAGATGGTTCGCAAGGGACAATTTGCCATAAACAAAATGAAGGCATGGCAAGGTTCATACGGCGTTTCTCCTTATACAGGTATCGTTAGCCCCGCTTATTTTGTATTTGACGTAAAATTTGACAATCTTAGTTATTTCCACCACGCGATAAGAAGCTCTGTATATGTGAATTTCTTTGCACAGGCTTCGTATGGGGTTCGTGTAGGACAGTGGGATTTACAAATGGATAAAATGAAGGAAATCCCATTTATTACACCACCGAAAGATGAGCAGGACGAAATTGTATCACACATAGAAAAGGGTCTTTCGCGATATGACAAGGCAATCGACAATTTGACGGAGGAGGTAGAAAAACTCCACGAGCTAAAAACCCGCCTGATCTCCGATACCGTAACAGGCAAGATCGACGTGCGCGGCATCGACATCCCCGCCTACGAACCGATGACAGACGAGATGCTCAGCGAGGCGGACGAATATGCGGATGATGTCCCCGACACAGAGGAGGTGTGACAATGCCCTTCACCAATACGAAAGAGGAGGGTCTGGAATCCCTCATTGTCAAATATCTCGTCGAACAAAACGGCTATGAGCAGGGCACGAACGCAGACTATACGCAGGAGTTTGCGCTTGACGAGGTGCGGCTCTTTCGCTTTCTCGATGCAACACAGCCACGCGAGATGGCAAAGCTCGGCGTTCACTCCTCCGATGTGAAGCGACGGCAGTTCCTAAGCCGTCTCGATGGTGAGCTCGCTAGGCGCGGCATTGTCGATGTGCTCCGCAGGGGCGTACATATCTATCCTGCCGATCTGATTCTCTTTTACCTCACGCCAACGGCACATAACACGCGTCAGCAGGAACTCCATGCACAGAATATCTTCAGCGTTACGCGCCAGCTCCGCTACGCCGCAGACAGTGCACGCGCACTCGATCTCTGCATCTTCATCAACGGGCTGCCCGTCCTCACGATGGAGCTGAAGAACAGCCTGACGAAGCAGAGCACGCTTCACGCAGTTGAGCAGTACCGCCGCGACCGCGATCCGCACGATGTGCTCTTTTCCTTCAAGCGCTGCATGGTGCATTTCGCCGTGGATGATACAACCATTCAGTTCTGCACAAAGCTCGCAAGGAAGGACAGTTTTTTCCTCCCCTTCAACAAGGGATATCGGGACGGTGCGGGCAATCCACCGAATCCAAACGGGCTGATGACGGACTATCTCTGGCGGGAGATCCTCGCGAAGCCGATGCTCACGCGCATCATCGAGAACTACGCACAGGTCATCGCAGAGACGGATGCAGAGACGCAGAAGAAGTCCGTGCGGCAGATCTTCCCGCGCTATCACCAGCTGGACGCAGTGGAGCGACTGCTCGCCGATGTACGGGCGCATGGGGTCGGCAGACGCTATCTCATCCAGCACAGTGCGGGCAGCGGCAAGTCGAACTCGATCGCATGGCTCGCGCATCAGCTCATCGGGTTGGAGCAGGACGGACGTCCGATGATTGATTCCGTGCTCGTGGTGACGGATCGCCGCATCCTGGACAAACAGATCCGTAATACGATCCGCCAATTCATGCAGGTGCGCAATACGGTCGTTTGGGCAGAGCACTCGAGAGATCTGCGCGAGGCGATTCGTGCGGGCAGACGCATTATCGTGACGACGATCGAGAAGTTCCCATACATCGTGGCGGAGATCGGGCAGGAGCACAGAAATCGCCGCTTTGCGATCATCATTGACGAGGCACATTCGGGGCAGAGCGGGCGCAATGCCGCGCAGATGAATCGCGCACTCTCCGGCATCTCTATGGAGGAGATGGACAACGAGGACAAGATCAACGCGCTCATGGAGAGCCGGCGACTGCTCCCGTGCGCGAGTTATTTCGCCTTTACTGCGACGCCGAAGAACAAGACGCTTGAGATGTTCGGCACGCGGATGACGGATATGAGCGGCAACCCCGTTCTCGCTGCGGACGGGACGGCGAAATCACGAGCGTTCCACGTCTACACGATGAAGCAGGCAATCGAGGAGGGATTTATCCTCGATGTGCTGGCACACTACACGCCGATTGACACGTTCTACCGCATCATGAAGACGGCAGCGGACGATCCGATGTTTGACAAGAAACGCGCACAGAAGAAGCTGCGCGCGTTTGTCGAGAGTGATTCATATACGATCGCGCAGAAAGCCGCAATGATGGTCGCACATTTCCACGAGCAGGTAATCGCCCATAGAAAGATCGACGGGAATGCCCGTGCGATGATTGTGACTGCAGGGATCCCCCGCTGCATCGAATACTATCGCGCTGTGTGCCGTATACTCACCGAGCGCAACAGCCCGTACAAGGCGATTGTCGCGTTCTCGGGCGAGCATGGCACGGGAGAGGAGGCACTGACCTCCTCCGCACTGAACGGATTCCCCGATGCACAGATTCCACAGGAGCTGAGACGTGACCCATACCGCATTCTCATCGTTGCGGATATGTTTCAGACGGGATTTGACGAGCCGCTGCTCCACACGATGTATGTGGACAAGCCACTCAGCGGCATTACGGCGGTACAGACGCTCTCACGACTCAACCGTGCCGCACCGCACAAACACGATACCTTTGTGCTCGACTTCGCCAATTGCACGGAGACGATCGCAGAGGCATTCTCCACGTTCTACCGTACGACGATTCTTTCGGGCGAGACCGACCCGAACAAGCTCTATGACCTCGTTGCACGCATGGATAGCTATGAGGTCTACGCCGCAGAGAATGTCACGCGTGTGGTCGATCTCTTTTTGGACGGTGCGGAGCGTGACCGTCTCGATCCGCCGCTCGATGCGTGTGCAGCCCTATACAGAGCGTTGGAGACAGAGGCACAGATTCGATTCAAGGGCGCAGCAAAGACATTCGTACGCACATACGGCTTCCTCGGCGCGATTCTCCCCTATGGGAATGCGGCATGGGAACGGCTCTCGATTTTCTTAACGCTCCTCCTCCCGAAACTCCCCTCTCCGCAGGACGATGACCGCACGGTGGGGATTCTCGATGCGATTGATCTGCGCAGCTACCGCAACGAAGCGCAGGCGATGATCGCCATACGGCTTGCAGACGAGGATACGGAGATCCCGCCTGTCCCGATGGGAAAGGAGGGCGGCATGAGGGAGCCGGAGATGGATCTTCTCTCGCGGATCGTCGCGGACTTCAACGATATGTTCGGCAATATCCCGTGGAACGATCCCGAGAATGTGCAGCGGCAGATCGCCGCCATTCCCGAACGGGTCGCACGCGATGAGACCTATCAGAACGCGATACGCAACTCTGACGTGCAGAGTGCACGTCTTGAGAGTGACCGTGCGCTACGGCAGTCGATCTTTGACTTGATGGCGGACAATATGGAGCTGTTCAAGCAGTTCGAGGACAATCCGTCCTTTCAGCGCTGGCTGTCCGATCTGGTCTTTCATCGGACGTATGTACCGCCCATTGCAGCGCACGAAAGAGGTGCGCCGTATGGGGCGCCGCCCGTGACGACACTGCAGGCGGCATCGCCGTCTGCAGTATATGGAAAAAGGCAGTGAAAAGGCTGTTGCACGAAGGCTTTTTGTCTTCATGCAACAGCCCATTTTTCATAGAACGGGATCAGGTCTTATAGTGATTGATATCCGCCGAGAACGCCGTGGGAACTTCCTTGAACTGCTTGATTTTTCCATCATGCCCTGCAGCTTTAGGGAATCGCTGATAAATTCAGCACCGCCGTCTTAGCACATCTTTTTCGCCCTGTCTTTGTCGACAAATCCTCCACATAGCCCTTGCTATGCGTCCGGTTTGTCTCCTTGACAGGACAAAAAATCTGCACCAATTCGACGGACTTCATTTTATCAGCGATTCCTTAGGTTATGCGTGTGCATGGCGGCGTTGACTTCCTCGGTTGAGGCGGAGTTTTGCTCTGCCATAGAGGCGATATGCTCGACCTTGCTGAGAACATCTTCCATGTTCGTCATCTCATTTTTGAGCTGCTCGATGATGCCCGAAGTACTTCCCGACACACCGCGAATGTTGTCGATGTACTGATTGTTTCCCTCGACAACGTGAACGAGCTGATTGCTCTCACGCTCCAATACCTCATATTCCTCGTTGACCGAACCGACGACCTCGTTGATGATACGCGTGACCGCCATGACATCGCTCGTGATGACCTCAGCGTGTCCCTGCGACTGCTCGGCAAGCTTTCGGACTTCCTCGGCGACGACGCTGAACCCGCGTCCCTGCTCACCTGCTCCGGCTGCTTCAATCGCAGCATTGAGGGCGAGCAGGTTTGTTTGCCCTGCGATATCCGTTACCGGCCCCGTGATCGCCATGATCTTCTCCGTCGCCTCTCTAAGGGACTCGACCTCTTCCTTCACGGCAGTGAATTTTTCCATGCTGTGATTAAGGTTCGTACTGGATGTCCGCACCTTACCGAAGCCTTCGTGAATGCTGTTGACGGCGTAATTCAGCGCGTCGTTATTCTTGACCTGCTCATCGACGACCGATTGCAGTGCTTTCATATTAGCGTTGAGGAAATCTGCCACGGATATGGTATTCTCCGCCCCCGTCGTGGCACTGTCGGCAACCTCGTTGATCACGCCTGCGATATCCCCCGAGGCACCCCCCATATTCTCTGCCAATCCGTCAAAGTCGCTGCCATACCGCCGCAGCTCGTCACCTGTTCCCTTGAAGCCCGTAAAGTCCGCCTACGTCTCTTGCGATACTTGATCAGCTTGTCACTCACCCGCTCGAATACGTCGCCGGAGCGAAGCGTCAGCGCGTCAAAATATTTGTTTTCGACCAGTTGATCGATTTCCTTGTAGCGACTACAGTACCTTTCATACAACAGAGCCCTCCCGAACTCATCATATAGAATTTCCCTTATTTTACATAATAGGACATTTGTCGGAAGGAGAAAAGTACTTTCGTATTTTTCTTTCAGTGTGATTGCAAAGGAAATCAAACACCTTATGTTCGATTCCATGCACACAGCCGCCGCTCTGTCCAGTCGAGCAGGATGAAGAGCAGCAGCCCCATCGCGCTGAGGACGACGATGCCCGCGTACATATCGAGGTAGTTCACGCGCAGCCATGCGTCCATGATGTAGTATCCGATGCCGTACTGCGTACCGAACGTCTCCGTGAAAAAGAGGACGGAAATCGCCGTCGCCATCGCCACGCGCACAGCCGTGATGAACTTCGGCAGCGAGGCGGGCACGATGATGTGACGCACGATCTGCACGAACGATGCACCGAGGACACGCAGCGGTGCATAGGTCTCGACCGGGATCGCCGCCACGGCATCGCGCACGGCAACGACGACCTGAAAGACGATGATGAGAAAGACGAGCAGCAGCTTGCTCTGCTCCCCTACGCCAAAGAGCAGCATAACCACGGGCAGCAGTGCGATCTTCGGCACGGGATAGGTCAAGTAGAGAATGGGCGCGAGCAGGCGGTTCACGCGCGGGAAGTATCCCATCAGAACACCGATCGGATAGCCCACGGCAACGGCAGCAAATAGGCCTAACACAATGCGCATGAGACTGTAGCCTGCATGAACGGCGATCGTGTCAGGAAATTTCTGCACGAGGCGCAGGAGCACCTGTACGGGCGAAGGGATCACGGGCATTTGCAGGATCTGCGCCACACCCGCCCAAAGTACGAAGCAGAACCCGATACCGAACGCAAACATCCGCAGTGAAATCTTGCCCATCAGACACCTCCCCCTGCAATTTTTGCACGCAAGCGCTGTCCCATTGCAAAAAACTCCGGTGAGGAGCGATGGGCAAGGTCGCCCGCAAACGGATTGTCGATGATCTCTGCGACGCGTCCCGGCGCGCCCGTCATGACGGCAATGCGGCACGCAAGTGTCAGTGCCTCCTCCACATAATGCGTCACGAGCATGGTGGTGACGGCGTACTTCTTCCAGAGCGAGAGAAAGACCTCCTGCATGGACTCACGCGTGATCGTATCGAGCGCGGAGAACGGCTCATCCATCAGCAGGAGATCGGGCGCGAGCAGGAAGACACGTGCGAGCCCCACGCGCTGCTGCTGCCCGCCCGAGAGTTCATGCGGATAGCGCGTGAGCAGCTCTGTTAGCCCAAGATCTGCGACAATCTCATCGAATGCGTTCATCCGCTGCGTGTTCCATTCGCCCTTGATCTCTACGCCGAGCAGGATGTTCTCGCGGACGGTCTTCCACGCGAGCAGACCGTAGTTCTGCGGCAAAAAACCGATCCGCAGGGTACGCGGATCGATGGGGGTGCCCTCACTTGTCACCGTGCCCGCCGTCGGACGAATCAGCCCTGCCCCTACGCGCAGCAGCGTCGACTTGCCGCAGCCCGATGCGCCGATGAGCGCAAGCACCGTTCCCCGCTCGATACAGAGCGAGATGTCCGCAAGCGCGTGAACGGCATCCTCCCCCGCTCCATAGTCCACGGACACTCCCGAAAAACAAAGCAAGTGATCGCCTCCATCACATATCAGCGTCTCATCGTTTCATGTAAGCCTCTGCAAGTTCTGCGAGTTCCGGATTTTCCTCCTGTACTCCATACAAATCGATATGCACGGAATACATCGAAAGGAATTCATCAATCTCTCGCTCCATATTTGCACGCAGCAGCCCTGTAAATGGATCAATCACATCATGAAGAGCATAATCCTCCAAAGCTGCGAAATATTCCTGTCTGTTTTTACGTTTGATGGAAGTTGGCGGGAATCCGTGCGCCAACAGGAAATCGTTCATAATCAATCGCGCTGTACGCCCATTTCCGTCTTGAAACGGATGTATCTTTACAAACTCTGCATGAATCCAAGCAGCCTTTTCGATTGCATCTGAAAATTTATCATGTTCCATGCGATAGATAAAATTTTTCATCGCATCCCAAACTTTATGCGGAGGGGGCGGAACATGCTGTGCACCCCTGATATAGACAGGAATACTCCGATAGATGCCGCCGATTCCGGCTACCGGAACAACGCGCTCGTGAATATCCTTAATGAGATTCTCGGACAAAGGCACTCCTTTATGGACATTCTCTTTCACGAATTGCCATGCGGACGCATGATCGCGCACCTCATCCAGCTCTTTCAGCGATGTCTCGGCAGGAACGATGCGATCCGTCAGAATCATCTTCGTCTCAATGAGCGTCAGCGTATTCCCTTCAATCGCAGTAGAATCATGGGTGAATTCCACCAAAAAATTCTCTTTCCAATCATGCTTCTCAAATGCGCTCAATTTTGCAAATGTACTATTGAAAAGAGCGATCTTATTTGTAAAGTCATCCATCGTATCACCTCGGCGAATTGTGTCTTATTGCAATAGTACTATATACACCTAAGAATTTCAATCCACCTCCTCTGTTCGATATGAGTTTCACTTACCACGAATCTATGATATACTGCTTTATATTTAAGGACTCACTGATAAATTCAACGCCATCATCTTGGCGCATCTTTTTCGCCCTCTCTGGAGGGCAAATCCTCCACATAGCGGGCGGCTATGCGTCCGGTTTGTCTCCTTGACAGGACAAAAAATCTGCACCAATCTGACGGATTTCATTTTATCAGTGATTCCTTTATTCAGTATACGCAGGAGGGACTCATTGTGCGGATCGTAATTGCGGGGGCGGGGCGGCTGGGCTACAGCATCGCCGCGCTGCTCTCGGATGAGGGTATGGATGTCGTGGTGGTGGACGGTGAGGAGAGCCAGCTCGAGGCGGCAAAGACGACCCTCGACGTGCTGACGATCGAGGCGAATATCACCAGCCCGCTCACGATGAACGACCCCGACATCAAGAGCGCGGACATCCTCATCGCCGTGACAGGGAGCGATGAGGTGAACATTGTCGCCTGTGTACTCGCGAAAAAACATGGGGTCAAGCATACGATTGCCCGCATCCGCGACATGAATTTCACCGTGGAGGCAGGACGCTATCTCAAGGAGAACTTCGACATCGACCTCGTGCTGAATCCCGAGCTCATCACGGCGAATGAAATCAATCGCATTCTCATGACCCCTGCCGCGCTCAATGTGGAGGACTTCGCACATGGCAAGGTGCGTCTTTTTGAGACGCGCATTCGCCGCCGCTCCGCCATCGCGCGCAAGCCGCTCAAGGAGCTGAAGCTCCCCCACGGCGTACTCGCGGGGCTCATCTTCCGCGACCACCGCATGATCATCCCGCATGGTGACGATATGTTTCTCCCGGGGGACAACGCCTACTTCATCGGTCTGCCCGAACGCATTGAGGAGTTCAGCCACAGCCTCGTGCCGAGTGACACACATAAACTAACGCGTGCCGCCATCATCGGTGCCGGACGTACGGGGCGTGCGCTGGCACTCATGCTTGAGCGGCAAGGCGTACAAGTGAAGGTAATCGACCGAAATCGCGAACGCTGTGAGATGCTTGCGGAAAAGCTGGCGACAGGTCTTGCGATCTGCGGCGACGGCACGGACATCGACCTCCTAACGGAAGAGGGTGTCGCCGAGGCGGATGTCATTGTCTGCCTCACGGAGGACGACAAGCTGAACCTGATGCTTGCCCTCCTCGCACGGCATCTTTCCAACAATAAGATTAAGACGGTCGTACGCGTTGACCGCAACGAATACATCGACCTCATGGAGAAGGTCGGCGTCAACATCGCGCTCTCGGCTCGCCTGCTCTCGGCGAGTGAGGTGCTCGCCTATGCGCGCGGCGGCGATGTGACACGCGTGACCCTGCTCGAGGGCGCACGTGCGGAGGCACTGGAGGTGATCGTCAGTCCCGGTGCTCCGATCATCGGAAAAAAGCTGATGAACGCAAATCTCCCGCGCGAATGTCTGGTCTGTGCCTATGTGCGAGACGAAGAGGCGGCGATCCCGAACGGCATGACCGAGCTGCTGCCGGGCGACCGTGTCATTCTCTTCGTCCTCAAGAGCTTCGCAAAAAAGGCTCTTGCCTATTTTGGAGACGACTGATGCGTTTTGACTTGTTCTGGGTGCTCATGGGGCGTACGGCGTACGTCTTTGCACCGCTCTATCTTATCCCATTCGGCTATGGCTTCATGACGGGAGATTCTCTGGCAGGGTCGTTTCTTGCCCTTGGTGTTCTGAGCGGTATCCTCGGCATGGTGTTCGGCAATATGGGACGCAGCCACATGCGCCAGCTCTCGGTCGAGGAGGGCACGTTCTTTCTTCTCGCCGTCTGGTTCCTGCTCGCCGTGCTCGGCATGCTGCCGTTTCATCTGGCGGGGCTGCATCTCTCACCCGTGGATACGTTTTTTGAGTGCATCTCAGCGCTCACGACAACGGGCATAACGACACTCGGCAACACACTCCCGCCCACCCTCATCCTCTGGCGCGCGCTGATGAGCTGGTTCGGCGGGCTGCTCTTCATCGTGATTCTCGTGACGGTGCTGCCCGTCGTCAGCGGCTGCTTCGGCGTGGATTTCAACGTGCGGCAGGAACGCCTTTTCAGTCCGCTCTGGAACCGCATGACGCGCCCCATGCACGAGATGACGCTGCTCTACTGTGCCATCACCGCCATTTCGGTCGGCATCTACCTGATGGCGGGCGACGACATCTTTACGGCGCTGCTCCTCGCACTCTTTACGATTGCCTCGGGCGCAGGCTCGATGACGAGCGACCTCCCGCCAACGCCCGCCCTCATGCTCGGTGCGGGACTCGTCTCGCTGCTCTCAGCGCTGCCCCTGCTCACACTCTGGCAAATGCTGCGCCGCAGATCGGGCGCCGTCCTCACGCGGCATATGGAGCTGCGTGCCTTTTTTCTGCTCTTCCTCGCTGCGGGCGTACTGCTCGCCATCCCCTCTCTGCTGCACGGCACACGACCGATTGCAGAGGCTCTCGGCTTCAGTTTTTTTTATGCAATCTCCTTTCTCTCGACAAACGGGCTCATGTTACAGGACGCAGCACCGTTTCACACGAGCGCAGCCCTGCTCCTCATCCTGCTTGCGGTCATCGGTGGCTGCATGGGGTCGGCAGCGGGCGGCTTTCGCATATCGCGTGTCCTCGTACTCACCTCGCTCGCATGGACGGAGCTGCTGCGCACCCTGCATCCGCGCATGGTGCTCGCCGTGCGGCAGGGCGGCGAAGTTGTGCCCCTGTACTCTGCGGGACGCATTCTCGTGCTCGCGTTCATCTTTGCCGCCGTCTTTTCGATCAGCAGTCTCCTCATCGCCTGCGCGGGGCTGAGTCCCATCGAGACGATCACGCTGACGGTCTCGTGTCTCACGACAACGGGCGGCGTCGCGTCACTCGCGCATCTCAATACAGTCACCGCACTGCCCCTTTGGACAAAGCTCGTCTGTTCCCTGCTGATGATCCTCGGACGCATCGAGATTTTCGCCTTCTTCCTCCTCCTCGGCACATTCTTCGAGGATACAGCGCATAAGTGGTAGAACGCTATGAATATCTACACAGTCAACTACATTCTCTCACGCCTTTCGTTTGCCATGACGGGCGCGCTCGTGATTCCGCTCGTCATTGCGATTGCAGGAAAGGAGCCGAGCCGCGAGGCGTTCATGCTCTCCGTCCTCGTCAGCGCATTTGTGGGTGTTGGCTTTCGCCGTTACGGAAAGCGTGCCGAGGAGCTGACGGCACGCGAGGGCATTGCCATCACGGCATTTGGATGGTTCACGGGCACATTTCTCGGGATGCTCCCGTATCTGCTCGGCAATTATCTCGGCTTTCTCGACGCGCTGTTTGAAAGCATCTCGGGCTTTACGGGGACGGGGGCAACCGTCTTTGACGCACTCGGGACACTCCCCTACAGCATCCTCTTCTGGCGCATGATGACGGCATGGATCGGAGGACTCGGCATCATCGTCATCTTTATCGCGCTCCTGCCCCAATCGGGCGCGAGCACAATCTATATGTATAACGCCGAGGGCGCGGGACCGACAACGGATCGCGTCATGCCGCGCCTACGCGATATGACGATGGCACTCTTCAAGATTTACCTTGTATTTACAGCCGTGACAACAGGCATTTTCATGCTCTGCGGCGTGGACTTCAGCATCGCCATTACGCACGCGATGTCGACCATCGGGACGTGCGGCTTTTCGACCTACGATGACAGCACAATGCACTTTCACAGACTCTCGTTCGAGCTGTGGACGGCGCTCTTCATGTTTCTCGCGGGTGGCAGCTTCTCACTCTACTATCGCGCGTGGGTCAAGGGGCCGTCCGTCATCCTGCGCAATACGGAGTTCCGCACCTATCTCAGTCTAATCCTCATCTCTATGCTGCTCATCGCGCTAAACCTCATCATCGAGATGGAGATGGATTTTGCAGCGGCAGTACGCTTTGCCATCTTTCAAGTAACCTCTCTCTCGACAACGGGCTTTGTCTCAGCGGACTTTGAGACGTGGCCGACATTCTCGAAACTGCTGCTGCTCATGCTCATGCTCATCGGCGGCTGCGCTGGCTCGACCGCGAGCGGCATCAAGGTCGCACGCATCATCCTCCTCGTCCGAAACGCGCGTGCCGTCATTCTCCAAAAGCTGAATCCGAACCGCGTCGTCGACATCTCGCTCAGCGGCACACATGTGGACAGCGCAATGCTCCTGCGTGTCGGGACATTCTTCTTCCTCTATCTCACCATCATCTTCGTGACGGCATTCTTCCTCACGATGGACGGGCTGTTGCCGTTCGATGCGGTCGCCGTCGCCATCACGACGATTGGCAACATCGGGCCTGCATTTGGCATTGTGAGCGCGACCTCCACCTATGCGCCGCTCTCGGATTTCGTAAAGGCGATTCTCTGCCTCTCCATGCTGCTCGGGCGGCTGGAAATATTTACACTCTTGATCCTCCTGCGCCCCTCGTTCTGGCGCAAGACAAAGCGATGGTAAAGGCAATCGAGTAGGAGGCGGTGATTAGCCGCCGTCCTCTCACACCACCGTGCGTAC
>CAUVFG010000020.1:0-15064 GCA_963551125.1 uncultured Selenomonas sp.
GATGCCCGATCTCCGTGTGGATGTGATAGGCGAAGTCGATCGGGTTCGAGCCCTTTGGCAGGTCGATGACATCGCCGCGCGGCGTAAAGACAAAGACCTCGTCGGAGAACACGTCGAGTTTCAGCGCCTCGAAGAATTCCTTCGGGTCGTCGTATTCCTTTTGCAGGCTCACCATCTGGCGCAGCCACGACATTTTCTGATCGTTCTCGTCGGTCGCGCCGATGCTCCGCCCCGCCTCCTTGTATTTCCAATGCGCGGCGACGCCAAACTCGGAGACTTGGTGCATCGCCTTCGTGCGAATCTGAATCTCGAGCGGATAGCCGTGTGTCATGACGGTCGTATGCAGCGACTGGTAGCCGTTCGACTTCGGCATCGCGATGTAGTCCTTGAATCTGCCCGGGATGGGCTTCCACATCGCATGGATGACGCCGAGCACGCCGTAGCAGTCCTTGACAGAGGAGACGAGGACGCGCACCGCCGAGAGGTCATAGATCTCGTTGACGCTCTTGTTGTCGCGCTTCATCTTGCGGTAGATGCTGTAAAAATGCTTCGCGCGCCCCTTGATCTCCGCTTTGATTCCCGCCGCCTCGAGCTTCTCGCGAATCTGCTCGATGGATTCGCGGATGAATTCCTGCCGCTCCTTCCGCTTGTGCTTGACCTCCTCGACGAGGCTGTAGTACGCCTCCGGTTCGAGGTAGCGCAGACAGAGATCCTCAAGCTCCACCTTGATATTGGAAATGCCGAGACGATTCGCGAGCGGTGCATAGACCTCAAGCGTCTCCTTGGCAATGCGGTGACGTTTGTCCTCGCGCATGTATTTGAGCGTGCGCATATTGTGCAGGCGGTCGGCGAGCTTTATCATGATGACGCGGATGTCCTTTGCCATCGCGAGGAACATCTTGCGGTAGTTCTCGAGCTGGACGTCCTCCTTTGACATATACTCGATGCGCCCGAGCTTCGTCACGCCGTCGATGAGCGCCATGATGTTCTTGCCGAACTCCGCTTCCATCTCCTCGAGCGTCGCACAGGTGTCCTCCACCACATCGTGCAGGAGCGCGGCGCAGATCGTCTCGTCGTCGAGGTGAAGCCCTGTGAGGATGTAGGCGACGTTGAGCGGATGGATAATGTAGGCGTCGCCCGAGATGCGCACCTGCCCGCTGTGCGCCTTCTCCGCATAGGCATACGCCTTTCGGATCTTATCGAGATCGGCATCCGCCTGATAGGAGCGCACCTTGTCCAAGATCATATCGAGGGTGACAGCCCTCTGTGCATCATCTGACATCTACATGTCACCCTTTCTTTCCTCATGCCGACGGAATGTCGGCGCATCCATGAGCTCGAGCCTGCCCTCCGGTGGGATGAAATGCCATCCGCCCTGTTCCCGAGGCACAAGCAGCCCGAGTTCACGAAAAATGCAGAGTGCGCTTTCCATCGTATAGCGCGAGATATGCCCCATCTTGCGCGAAAATCGCCGCGTGAGCGCGACTGTGCTGTACGGAATGTGCCCATCCGCTCCACCGAGTTCTCTGAGGAATGCATAGACGGCTTTCAGAATCCCGCGATCCGGAAAGATGCGCTCATGCGCGGCGGGCATGATGGAATCCGCCATGCACTGCACCGACCGCATGCCCTGCCACTCGTTGATGCTCGGCGTATAGGCGAGGTCGCTCGCCTCCTCGGTCACGAGCTCCGCGAGCTCCCCATAGTTCCAGTAGAGCGCCGCAACGCGCTTCTCCCGCGTGCCGACCTCCATGCGCAGATGCTTCCCGTCCGCCCCGATTGCCGCTGCCGTGCGCGGACGCACGTCCCGCACGCCGAAGATCGGGCGCGGGTTGCCCATGCCGTACGGCTCGAGCAGGGCGATCTCCTCCACCATCGGAATCGTCCAATCTGCAGGTGCGACCAGCGCCTCGATGGAGATTTTCGGCGTGAAGTCTTCGTAGTTTAAATGCGTATTTACATAATTCGCGAACGCACAGCGAAAGTCCTCCACGCGGTTGCATTCAAGTGTCAGCCCCGCCGCCATCGCATGACCACCGAATTGGATGAGCGTGTCCCTGCACGCGGCGAGTGCGTCATACATATGGAGTCCTGCGATGCTGCGGCACGAGCCCTTATACACATCGCCCTGCCGCGTCAGCACAATGCTCGGGCGGTAGTATTTCTCGACCAGACGTGAGGCGACGATGCCGATCACGCCCGCATTCCAGTCCTCACCGGCGACCACAATCGCAGGTACATCGGGTGTAAAGCCCCCGAGCATCGACTCCGCTTCCGTCAGGATATCCTGCTCGAGATCGCGGCGCTCCGTATTCAGCGCGTTCAGCTCTGCCGCAATGCGATCCGCCTCGTGTACATCCTCGGCGGCGAGCAGTTCCACACCGTGCCGCGCCGTTTCGATGCGCCCCGCCGCATTCAGACGCGGCGCAAGCTGGAAGCCGACAATGCCCGTATTGATTGCCTTGCCCTCACAGCCCGAGACACGCACAAGCGCCGCGATGCCCGGAGAGGGACGCTCCGTCATGCGCAGAAGCCCCGCCTGAACGAGCTTGCGATTCTCTCCGACGAGCGGCACGAGATCGGCAACCGTGCCGAGCGCGACAATATCGAGATCGTCGGCATAGAGCCGCTCTTCCTCGAGCTGCCAAAGTGCCTGCACGAGTTTGAAGGCGACGCCGACGCCTGCCAGTTCCTTGAACGGATAGGGACAGTCTGCGCGGTGCGGATTGATGACGGCATACGCGGGCGGCAGGACCGCCCCCGGCAGATGGTGATCGGTGATGATGATGTCCATCGCCCCGTCCATCTGCGCCACAACATCCGCCGATGAGATGCCGCAGTCCACCGTGACAAGCAGACCGCAGCCCTCCGCCGCAATCTGACGGAGCGCTGCTCCGTTGAGCCCATACCCCTCCGTAAAACGATTCGGAATATAGTAGGAAACCATGCCGCCGAGCGCGCGGATATTCTTCATGAGCAGTGTGGTCGAGGTCATCCCGTCCACATCGTAGTCGCCGTAGACGACGATCTGCTCGCCCACATGGATCGCCTCTAAGATACGATGCACGGCGCACTCCATATCCATCATGAGAAACGGATCGCAGTACGGCTCATCCTCCGGATGGAGAAATGCCCGCGCCGCCTCCGCCGTCTGCAAACCGCGATTCCAGAGAATCTGCCCGATGATGGGCGCAGTCCCAAGCTCCCGCGCGAGTGCGGCGCCCCCCGCCGTCTCTGCACGCACAATCCATTCCTTGAGCATACTCTCCCCCCCTTCCATGCAATAGCAAAAGAGCCCGTCCCGGAACTCCCGAAAGCAGGCTCTCTTGAGGCTCTCCCCTTTATCCCTCCACAACCGCAGGTTTTACAGCAGGACGCCGCTCCGTGCGATTCTTCAGCTCAATCCAGAGCTGGCTCGCGATGAAGATGGAGGAGTAGCAGCCGCTGGCAAAGCCGACGAGGAGCGCGAATGCGAAATCCTTTGTCGTCTCGCCGCCGAAATAGTACAGCGCGAATGTCGTGAACAGAACCGTGAACACCGTGTAGAGCGAACGCGTCAGCGTCTGATAGATGGAGCGGTTCACAAGCTCGTTGATATCGCCGCCGCGGCGGAAATGCAGCTTCAGATTCTCGCGGATGCGGTCAAAGATCACGATGGTATCGTTGATCGAATAGCCGACGATCGTGAGCAGAGCCGCGATAAAGGACGAATCAATCTGCCGCTGGGTCAACGAGAACACGGCAAGCACGATGATGATGTCGTGGATCAGCGCGAGCACCGCCGACACGCCAAATCGCCACTCAAAGCGGTAGGCGACATAGAGAATGATGAGCGCCCACGAGATCACAAGCGCAAGCACGGCATTCGTAATCAGCTCGCCGCCAATGGTCGCGCCGACCTTCTCCTCGCGCAGCACGGTATAGGGGCCGACATCCTGCGTGAGTGACGCCATGACCTCCTTGCGCTGATTCTCCTCGAGGTCGACCGTGCGGATCATCACGTTCTCCGAGGACTCGATGCCGGATTCCGCCCCCGCAAGCTGGATCGTACTCCCGTCGAGATCGTATTTTGCAAGGCTCGCGCGCACATCGGAGAGTGTCACAGGCTGCTCGAAGCGCAGATCCATGATCGTACCGCCCGTGAAGTCGATGCCAAAATTGAAGCCGCGCATACCCATGCAGATAAAGCCCGGAATAATCAGGACGAGCGAGATGAGAAACCAGATTTTCCGATGGCCTGCAATATCGAACTTAGGCATTCTTCTCATCCCCCTTCTTCTTTACGCCGAGCATGAAGCCGTTCGCACCGTAGAGCGCAGGATTTTTCGACAGATTCGAGTTAATCATAAGCTTCAGCATGTACTGCGTCAGCGTAATTGCCGTAAACATTGAGAGGATCGTGCCGACCCCGAGCGTGATCGCAAAGCCGCGAATCGTTCCCGTTCCGAGGAAGAAGAGCACGCCCGCCGCAATCAACGTCGTGACATTCGAGTCAAAGATCGTCGTGAACGCGCGCGAGAATCCCGCATCCATCGCAAGGCGCAGGGATTTCCGGTTGACCTGATACTCCTCCTTGAAATGCTCGAAGATGAGGACGTTCGCATCAACCGCCATACCAATCGAAAGGATGATGCCCGCCACGCCCGGCAGAGTCAGCGTTGCGTCCATCAGATAGAGGATGCCGAGCAGCATGATGGTATACGCCATCAGTGCCACGTCCGCAATGAATCCCGAGAGGTGGTAAAAAAACACCATGAAGATGACGACGGCGCCGAGGCCGATGACAAAGGCAAACTGCGACTTGTCCTTCGAGTCCTGTCCGAGCGTCGGGCCGACTGTGCGCGTCTCGATGATCTCGACCTTCACGGGCAGTGCGCCGCTGCGCAGGACAACCGCAAGGTTCTGCGCCTCCTCGAGCGTCTTCTGCCCCGTGATCTCCGCACGCCCGCCGAGGATCGGCTCACGCACATTCGGCGCGGTGAGCACCTCGCCGTCGAGCAGGATTGCAATCGTGCGCCCGACGTTCTTCATCGTGAGGTCGGCAAATTTCTGCGCGCCCTCGTCCGAGAATTCGAGGTTGACGACGTTCTGCCCCGACTGCGGATTCGTGGATGCCTGTGCGTCCTTCAGATCCGTACCCGTCAGCACCGTATGCCCCTCTTCGTCGCGGAACTCGAGCATCGCTGTCTTTCCGATGGTCTGGATCGCCGCATCGGGATCCTTGATGCCCGGCAGCTCGATAATGACACGCCGCTCACCCTCGCGCTGGATGATCGGCTCGGTCAGTCCGAGCGAGTTGACGCGCTTCTCCATGATGGCGACCACGCGGTTCATCGCATCGTCATTGACCTGCGCCTGCTCCGTATCGACCGCCTCCAGAACGACATGCGTTCCGCCCTGCAGGTCAAGTCCCTGCCGAATCGAGCTCGCGAGCGGATGAACCAGGAAAAAAAACGCGCCGATGATGACCACAATCGAAATCACCAGCTTTAACAGACTATGTTGTCTCAACAGTCCTCACACCTCTTCCTCAAGGTAGTATCCATTGCAGGAAATCATGCGCCGCTCGGTCAAAATGACATCGACGCGGGCGTCCTGCACACCCATCGGTACAGCAGGAACAATCTGAAAATCAAAGGCGAGCACAACCCGCACTGCATTTCCCGCACGCGGCAGGAAACGGTCATAGTAACCACCGCCCAGCCCCAAACGTCCGCCGTCCGAAGAAAACGCCGCTCCCGGGACAATGATTACATCAATCTCCTCGGGGGGGACAATGCTGCCGCGCGTGGGATCCGGTGTTGCTATACCGAAAACACCGTCCGTCAGCGCATCCATCGAGGGCAGCTCCCGCGCATCCATCGTCCCCCTGCCCGTGATCTCAGGCAGGACGATACGCCGCCCGTCCGCGAGCAGGATCTCCATAAACGGAACCAGGTCAATCTCCTCTGCCATGGAGGCATAGAGCATAATGGTTTGCGCTGCCTTCAACACGGACAGCTGTGCCACGCGCGCACATATGCTGCGGCTCGCCTCTTTGCGCTCCTCAGCCGAAAATACACGGCGACGGGCAAGCATTTCCCGCCGCAGTATGCTCTTTTGTTCCGCTAAAATCTCATCTGCCACGCGTCACATCACTCGGGCGTATTCACAGCGCTGATCGCCGAGCGCTCGAATACGATGTTGACGTTGTCCGCCGCACGCAGCGTCACCGTCTTCTCGTCAATCGCCGTGATCTTGCCATGCATCCCGCCGAGCGTGATAATCTCATCGCCAACTTTCAGCGCGGCAAGCATCGCATCACGTTTCTTCTGCGCCTGCTTTTGCGGACGATAGAGAAGAAAATAAAAGAAGAGCACCAATATGATAATGGGCCCCCACGAACTCAGCTGTGCCATCAACTCTGCATCCATAAATACAACTCCTTCAAATATTATCTTTTATGATAGTGATTCATAAAATCCTGATAAAATGCGGGGAATGTACCCGCGATGATTGCCGCACGCATGCGGCGCATGAACTCCTGCAAAAAGTAGAGATTGTGCAAGGTCAAGAGGCGCAGCCCGAAGATTTCCTCGGCGCGTACCAGGTGACGAATGTACGCACGCGTATATCCGCTGCGGCAGGCATAGCAGCCGCAGCCCTCCTCGAGCACCGTATGGTCGTGCGTATGGACGGCGTTCTTCATCACGAGACGCCCCGTCCACGTCATTGCCATGCCGTTGCGTGCAACACGCGTTGGGAAAACGCAGTCGAACATATCAATCCCATGTCGCACACCCGTCAAGAGGTAGTCGGGCGTGCCGACGCCCATGAGATAGCGTGGCTTGCTTGCGGGAAGCAGCTCCACCGTGTAGGAGAGGATCTCCTCCATCAGCTCATGCGGCTCGCCGACACTCAGACCTCCGATGGCATAGCCCGGCAGTTCAAGTGCCGTTACCTCAGCGGCATGCCACGCACGCAAGTCGCGGTACATACCGCCCTGCACAATGCCAAAGAGCCCCTGCCCCTCGGCATCCGCCATTGCATCCCTACACCGTACGAGCCAGCGCTGCGTGCGCTCCGTGGATGCCTTGGCATAGCCGTGGTCGGCGGGATACGGAATGCACTCGTCGAACGCCATGACAATATCCGAGCCGAGTGCTTTCTGCACCTCCATCGATACCTCGGGCGACAGAAACTTCTTCGAGCCGTCGATGTGCGAGCGGAACGTCGCGCCCTCCTCCGTGATCTTGCGGAGATCGCCAAGACTGAACACCTGAAAGCCGCCGCTGTCCGTGAGAATCGCGCCGTCCCAGTGCATGAAGCGGTGCAGCCCCCCCGCCTCGCGTACGAGTTCCATGCCGGGGCGGAGAAAAAGATGATAGGTGTTGCTGAGGATGATGCCCGCACCGAGGTCGCGCAGTTCATCGGGCGATACGCCCTTGACGGTCGCCTGCGTGCCCACGGGCATGAAGATGGGCGTCGGAAAGCTGCCGTGCGGCGTGTGAATCACGCCCGCGCGCGCGCCCGTTGTCTCGTCCCTGCGAATTAACTCATAGGTAATTGCTGCCAATCATCCACCACCATTCTCAAAACACCCTGTATCATAACATAAAAAAAGAGATTTTCAAAATACGATTTATTCCCTGCGTGAAAGTTCCTCACGCAGGACGCACTTCATCAGTTCCAAATCAGGTGTGATGCCCGTCCAAAGACGGAACGCCTCCGCCCCCTGCGCCACAAGCATCGTCTCGCCGTTGATTGTGTGAAGCCCGCGCGCTGCTCCCTCTTGGAGAAAGCGGGTCGCGGCGGGCGTATAGATCAGATCGTAGAGAACTGCATCGTCTTTCAGTGCCGCCATATCCACGGGCGGCATTGCATCTGCATGCGGCGTCATACCGAGCGGCGTAGTCTGCACCACGATGTCGGCAGCGGCGAGAGAGCACGCAAATGCAGGATCGTCAAAAGCACAAGCCCGCACCGCGCCGTTCGCCGCAAAATCCGCCGTGAGCGCCGCCCCCTTTGCCGCCGTCCGCACGCCAATCGTGACGGAAGTGACGTGACTGCGCAGCAGTCCCCAAAGAGCCGCCCGCGCCGCGCCGCCCGCACCGATGAGAACGGCATGCTTTCCCTCAATGGAAATTCCGCGCTCTGCAAAGCCTGCGAGAAAGCCCGTAACATCCGTATTGTGCCCGACCATCGTGCCATCTTCCTGCATAACGACCGTATTGACGGCGCCGATACGCCGCGCGTCCTCGCTCAGCGCATTCATCAGCGGGATGATCTCCGTTTTGAACGGGATCGTCACATTGATCCCGCGATAGCCAGCGTCACGCAGCCCGCGCACCGCCGAATTGAGGACATCGGGATGCACGGGCAGCGCCGTATACACATAATCAAGCCCTGCTGCACGCAGGGCTGCATTCTGTATGATCGGTGAGAGGCTGTGTCCGATGGGCGCACCGATGACGCCCAGCAGCTTTGTTTTTCCTGTAATCATCCGCATTTCCTAACTGTTCCTGCCACGCACTTCGTCGAGTAACCCCATCTTGAGCTCGTAGTACATCGGTGTCATATCGAGATAGTGCCGATGCGGATTCTCGAAGCGCTGCTCCTCCGGCCAGATCTCCTCCGTCAGCTGCTTTTGCACATAGCGGCGAACCTCTTCCAGTGTCGGCAGCTGCTCCACGCGTTTTCCCGCGCGCATATAGAGGCGACGCAGATTCACCGCCGAGAAGCCCTCGAAGAAACGGTTCTTCCACGGCTTGATCGGATCGACATAGCGGAAGGGGCGCGCGAGGTCGATCTCCTCCCCCTGCACTGTGAGCATATCTGCCACGGCATTGCCGTTGCCGTCGTAGATGCGGTAGAGATCCTTCATCCCCGGATTCGTCAGCTTCTCCACATTCTCCGACATCTTGATACGCGGTATGAATATGCCGTCCTGCTCCACGGCGACGAGCTTGTAGACCGCGCCGAAGACGGGGTCGGACTTCGCCGTGATCAGGCGCTCGCCCACGCCGAAGCTGTCCACCTGTGCGCCTTGGAGGAGCAGGGAGGAAATCGTAAACTCATCGAGGCTGTTCGACAGGATGATCTTGCAGTCCGTCAGTCCCGCCTCATCGAGCATCACACGGATGCGCTTCGACAGATAGGCGAGATCACCCGAGTCAATGCGCACACCTGCGAGGCGCCGCCCCTGCGGCTCGAGCACCTCATGTGCCGTGCGGATCGCATTCGGGATGCCCGAATGGATCACATCGTAGGTATCGACGAGGAGCACAGTCGCCTGCGGGTAGATCTCCGCATAGCTCTTGAACGCCTCATATTCATCCTCGAAGAACATGACCCAGCTGTGCGCCATCGTCCCCGACACGGGAATGCCGAACTGCTGCCCCGCCGAGACCGTTGCCGTCATGTCGACGCCGCCAATGTATGCCGCACGTGCGCCGTACGTCGCCGCATCCATATTGTGCGCCCGCCGCGCACCAAAGTCCGAGACGCGCCGCCCCTCTGCCGCACGCACGATGCGCGACGCCTTTGTTGCAATCAGGGACTGGTGATTGATCTGTGCGAGAATCGCCGTCTCGATGAGCTGCGCGTCGATGATCGGTGCGACAATCGTTATCAGCGGCTCATCGGGGTAGATAATCGTCCCCTCGGGCACGGCATAGATGTCCCCGCGAAAGCGGAAGCCGCGCAGGAAGCTCAGGAACTCCTCCGAGAAAAGCTTTTGCGCGCGGAAATAGTCGATGTCCTCATCCGAGAACGCGAGGTTCTCCACGAACTCAATCACGTGCTCAAGCCCCGCAAACACCGCATAGCCGCCCTTGTCGGGAACGGAGCGGAAGAAGAGGTCGAAGGCGACGCGCACATCGCCGTGCCCCCGATGAAAATATCCGTAGGACATCGTCATCTCGTAGAAATCCATCATCATGGATAGATTGCGCTTGTCAAACTGCGTCACAGTGAGTCCCCCTATCGGGAAGCCCTGACAAAAGAGCCTCCTCGTGCAGAAAGAAACGGCATGAAAATAATGCTTTTTCATTATACCATTTCCTCAAGATTCACGCAAAAATAGTTTATCGCTCCTGTTTCGCGAGAAATCTCAGATCCGCATCCGTCAGCTTCGCCAGTGGCAGGAGTTCGGGGCGATGGCGCAATGTCCGCAGGAGCGACTGCTCGCGCCGCCAGCGCGCAATCTCCGCGTGATTGCCCGAGAGGAGGACATCGGGGACAGTGCGTCCCTCGAATTCGCGCGGACGCGTGTACTGCGGATAGCCGAGCAGCACATCGAAGAAGGAATCCGTCGGCGCGGACGTATCGTCGCCGAGTACGCCGGGCAGCATGCGCGCCGTCGCGTCCACGACGAGCATCGCAGGGATCTCCCCGCCCGTCAGCACGAAGTCCCCAACGGAGATGAGGCGGTCGGCAAGGTCGTAG
This sequence comes from uncultured Selenomonas sp., assembly GCA_963551125.1. Taxonomy (GTDB): domain Bacteria; phylum Bacillota; class Negativicutes; order Selenomonadales; family Selenomonadaceae; genus Centipeda. Next base: position 10,426 of record CAUVFG010000020.1, read on the forward strand.
ACGCGGTGATCGAAGCCCTCATAGTGCCCACAGATGAGGATAAGCTGATCGAACGAGGCAAGTTCCTTTGCCGTCTTCTGCGTGAACACGTCCCCCGCAGGGTCAAAGATGATGGTGCAGCGCCGCCCCTCACAGTCGGCGGTCTTGGCACGAATGTCACGCACGGCAGCATAAAGGGGCTCGGGTTTCAGCACCATGCCCGCCCCGCCGCCGCACGGCGTATCGTCCACATGGCGGTGCTTATCCGTCGAGTAGTCGCGAAAATTCGTATAGTGCACATCCAAGATGCTGCGCTCCGCCGCCCGCCCGATGATGCTCGTACCGAATACGCCCGCAAACATCTCTGGAAAGAGCGTCACAAGATCAATCCTCATAGCTGCTCCCCTTCTATCTCGTAATGCTCCCCATTATAGCAGAATAGAGCAACGAATAGAGATCTGTGATAAAATATTTTACGAATCTGCGGAGAAGCGATATAATAGGGTGAAAGTGATTACAGAAACTGGGAGCATTTATGGACATCAACCTCGCCCACTTCAACACGGAGATCGGACGTCAGAAGCCCGAGAATATCATCCACAGCGACGCTGCCTGCCCGTTCTGCGAGACGGACAAGCTCACGGACATCATCGCGGCGGACGGCGACATCATCCTGCTCAAAAATAAATACAACGTCATCGAGGAGGCGGATCAGTTCGTCCTCATCGAGGGCAGGGACTGCAACGCGGATATGCCGAGCTACACGCGCGACCATATGCACCGCCTCATTGCGTTCGGCATGGAGCATTGGGTACAGATGCGCGCGAGCGGGAAATACGACACGGTACTCTTCTTCAAGAATTACGGACCGTATTCGGGCGGCACGATCCGCCATCCGCATATGCAGCTCGTCGGCTTTCCTGCATTCCGTCAGGAACTTTCCTTTCACCGCAGCGAGTTCGATGGACTGACCGTCGCAGAGGAGGACGGTGTCGTACTGAACCTCTCCACCGCACCACGCGTCGGTTTCTGGGAGCTGAACATCGTGCCGCAGGACACGGGTGCTGTGGCGACGATTGCGGATTATATACAGATCTCCGTGGATTTTCTGATGAAGTCCTTTCGCCGTCCGCTCACAAGCTACAATATTTTCTTCTACAACGAGGGTGACGAGATCTTTATCAAGATCATGCCGCGCTTTGCCACCTCCCCCGTATTCATCGGCTACAACATCCGACTCCTCCCGTCCAATCTCGCGGAGATGCGGGATCGGATGCGCGCGACTTACTTTGAGAATAAACGGAGCATATAATGACTGATACGATAAACGAAACGCCGCCGAAGCGAAAGCGGCGCAAGACAACAGCACGTAAACGAACGCGCAAAAAAACGCCCCGCAGATTTGGGCGTTTTTTCTTGAGTGTATTCATCTGCCTCCTGCTCGTGTCTCTGGGGACATTTCTCTTTGTCCCGCATGCATGGCAGGAGGTTGGTGAGATTCTGCCCGCAGCAGAGCGACAGCTGCCCGCAAACCAGCTGCACGAGATTCACGAGCCGGACGCAGCCGAGCAGATTGCGCGCGTCCTCTTCATCCGCCGTGCCATTGAGGCGCGCCTTGACCGCGCGGACTACGTGCCCATCGGGTGCATTTCGCCCGAGCTGCGGAAAGCGATCGTCGCCATCGAGGATCGCCGCTTCTACGACCATATGGGATTCGACCTCACGGGCATGGGGCGCGCGGCGCTCGTCAACATCCAACACGGACGCATCGAGGAGGGCGCAAGCACGATCACGCAGCAGCTCGTCAAGAACCTCTTCCTCGCAAATGAGCAGACACTGACGCGCAAGGTACAGGAGCTCCTGCTCGCGCTCGACATCGAGCTCGCCTACTCCAAGGACGAAATCCTTGAGATGTATCTGAATGTCGTCTACTACGGCGCGGGATTCTACGGGGTCAACGCCGCATCGGAGGGCTACTACGGGAAGTCCCCCGCTGCACTCGACCTCCCAGAGGCATCCATGCTCGCGGGCGTGCCGAACGCGCCCTCCGAGCTCTCTCCATTTGTGGACTTCATCGCAGCAAAGAAGCGTCAGGCAATCGTCCTCGACACGATGGAGGCGCAGGGTCTGATCGACGCACGCACTGCCGAAGACGCAAAGATACAGCCGCTGATCTTCCGCCCGTCAGAGAGTACAATAGAAACGCAGAGATGAAAAATATTGCGTAACGAGGTGTTTGCGTGGAGTGCGCACAGATTTGTTTTCGATTTTCTGTATTCTATGCGCGGTCAATCAACGCAACACCATCCGCAAACAGCCCCGTGCGCGTCACATACGCCTCGCTTGGGTCGACGGGAAGATCAAAATCCCGCACCATAACACTCAGAATCTCGATGGGCTTCACACTGCCCTGCGGCGTGACCACAAGATTCATCCAAAACATGAGGCGCCCGTTCTCCAACTGGAAGGAGACGGGCGTTTTTACGTACGCCTTCGTCTCAATCGTGCGGCTCTTCTTCGGCGTACTGCGCTCCCATACGGCACTCTCCGCCGCATTGTATCGCGCAACACTCGCGCGCACCGCTTCAACATCCCCCGTATAGGGCACGGCAATGCGATAGCGCGCCTCATTCACATCCGCCATCAGCGCCCTGTGCTTGCCCTCGAGCAAACGCAGACGCACGATTGCAGCCCCGCGCGGCAAATGCGCCCCGAGACGCGCCATCACCTCCGAGGGCGCAAGCGCCTCCTTCATCTCGAAGTCCACATACTCCGCATCGCTCGCCGCACCGAGTGAGAGTGCGGAGGCAAACGCGACCTTCATGTGCGGGTTGAACCCCTCTGAATACGCCATCGGCAGATGTGCACGCTTGCATGCGCGGACAAAGAGATTTGCATAGTCGAGATGGGAGACATAGCGCAGCTCCTCCCCCTTCGTAATGAGTCCACGGTAGACGAAGAGACGGCGCTCTGCGGGATTTCCCGTTTCGACAGACGCAGGAGATGCTTCACCCACAGCGGAATCCTTTTCGGCAGACAGGACAGCACGCTCCGCCTCCGTCCCCGCATAGTCGATCACATCCACGCCGAGCGTCGGACATATGCCGCAGCCCGTGCAGTGCGTACGGCGGCAGTCCTCCGTGAGGGATGCCGCAAGAGCCTTCTGCCACTCGGACTTTAGGAAGCGCTCGAGCACGCCGGGCGAGGTATGCGCCCACGGCAGCGGTTCGCCGATTGTGCGCGTACGCCTGCTGAAATACTCCCAGTCGACGCCGCAGGTCTCAAATGCGGCAAAATAGCGGCTGTCGTCGAAGAGATCCGACCAGCCGTCGAACTTCGCCCCATTCCTCCACGCCTCGTAGAGTGCGGGTGCAAGGCGGCGATCGCCGCGCGCAAAGACGCCCTCGATCACCGAGAGCCGCGCGTCGTGATAGTGGAACGTGATCGAGCGATCCGTGATATGCTCCTTGAGGAGCTGCTGCCGCCGCTGAAACTCCTCAATCGGCAGCTGCCCGAACCACTGGAACGGCGTGTAGGGCTTCGGCACAAAACAGGAGACGGAAACCGTCACCTTGCAGCCGCGCCGCCCGCGAATCTCCGTGTAGAGATCGACGACCTTCTTTGCAAGTTTTGCAATCCCAATGATGTCCTCGTCCGTCTCCGTCGGCAGCCCCATCATGAAGTAGAGCTTCACCAGCTTCCAGCCGTGACGGAATGCCGCGCCGCACGCCGTGAGCAGATTCTCCTCCGTCACGCCCTTGTTAATGACATCGCGTAGGCGCTGCGTCCCCGCCTCGGGGGCAAAGGTCAGCCCCGACTTTCGCACCTGCTGCATGCGGTGTGCGAGATCGATGGAGAAGCTGTCGATGCGCAGCGACGGCAGGGAGAAGCTGATCTTCTCCCCTGCATTGTCCGCCATGAGATCGTCCACAAGCCGCCCGAGGCAGGAATAGTCCGCCGAGGAGAGCGAGGTGAGACTCATCTCATCGTAGCCCGTCGATGCAATGAGCCCCTCCGCCATCCTGCGCAGACGCTCCTCCGTGCGCTCGCGTGCGGGTCGGTAGGCGATCCCCGCCTGACAGAAGCGACAGCCGCGCGAGCAGCCACGAAACAGCTCCAGCATCATGCGGTTGTGCACAATGTCCATATAGGGCACAATCGGATGCTCGACCGACATGACCGCATCCATATCGCGCACAACGCGCTTGTAGATGACGGGACGCGCCGCAGGGTGCAGGAGACGCATCTCACGAAAATGCCCCGCCTCGTCGTAAATTGGCTCATAGAACGCGGGTACATAGATGCCGTCGATCGCAAGGAGGCGCGTGAGGAAGCCGCGCCGTCCGCCCGGACGTCCCTCTGCCCTCCACACAATGAGGGCATCGCAGAGCTCGGGCAGAACCTCCTCGGCTTCCCCAATCACAAAGAAGTCAAAGAAGTCCGCAATCGGCTCGACGTTGTAGACGCATGGTCCGCCGCCCACAACGAAGGGCATATCCTCTCCGCGCTCGCGCGCATACAGAGGAATGCCCGCAAGGTCGAGCATATTGAGGACATTGGAGTAGATCATCTCGTATTGGAGGGAGAAGCCGAGGAAGTCAAACTCCCTGATGGGGCGGCGGCTCTCGAGCGAAAAGAGAGGAATGCCCCGCTCACGCAT